>CALHDG010000069.1 GCA_938023075.1 uncultured Chitinophagales bacterium | reverse complement strand
GCCGGAAGATTTGTTAACAAATCAAGAAGCGTAAACCGAAGAATGCGATAACATTTTTTACACCAAAACATTAAAAATTTAGATAAAGCAATGACAAATTTAACAAACACAAACAGCACTGATTTAAAACAATACAATTTCGATCAGTCACAAAAAATGACCCCAAATTCAAACTATTTCGCCGGAAGATTTGTTAACAAATCAAGAAGTGCCAACCGAAGAATGCGATAGTATTTTAAAACAACTTAAAAAAATGGTGCCCGTTAGATATATCTGACGGGCACTTTTGTTTTATCACTTCTATCTAAGATAAATAACAATCAAACTCAAAACAAAAATACTACAAAACGCCAAAGGAATGCTGAGAAAATAAAGTTACCAATTTGGGGTAGCTTATTTTTTTTCATGACGAGGCGAAAAACGTAGGCTTAGCCTTAGCTAAATCGAGGCTTTTCAATAAAGTCAAGGAGAAAAAGCATCAGTACAGATGGTAAATTTATTTTTGTAGCATTCCATATATCAAAAAAATAAAGTAGCTTTACTTTTCAAAGCAATTCGTTGGCAAGAGTATCATACAATTATTCTTTTTTAGCATTAGAAGAACCCTTTCAATTAGAAAATGGGCAACAACTAGAGGCACCTATTATTGCCTACAACACTTATGGAAAACTCAATGAGCAAAAAGATAATGTAATTGTAATTTGCCATGCCTTAACCGCTAATTCCGATGCCGATGATTGGTGGCACGGCTTATTTGGCAAAGGTGATGTATTTGATTGGGACAAATATTTTATTATCTGCGCCAACAATCTCGGTTCTCCATATGGTAGCAGTTCGCCCAACCAAATTAACCCAAATACCAAGCAGCGTTATGGCTTAGATTTCCCCTTTTTTACCATTAAAGATACGGCACAGTTAATTTTGAAACTGTTAGAACACTTTAAAATTATCCAGGTAAAATTATTAATCGGTGGCTCTTGCGGAGGTAACATTTGTCAAGAAATAGCCTACACTTGGAGATCAAAAATTGAAAACATGGCAATTATGTGTTGCTCTGCCAAAGAAACCCCTTGGGTAATTGCCATCCACGAATCGCAACGAACAGTTTTAAAAGCCGACCCAACTTTTACCAACAATAACAAAGATGCCGGAGTTGCCGGTTTAAAAGCATGCCGCGCCGCAGCCTTACCCTTTTATCGAACGCATACCTCGTTCAACTTACGGCAAAAAGAAATTGAGTTAGATAAGGTGGATGATTTCAGAGCCTCCTCTTACATACAATATCAAGGCAATAAATTTGTAAACCGGTTTAACGCCCATTGTTATTACGCATTGCTCAATGCTTTAGATACGCATAATATTGGGCGTGGCAGAGAAAGCCTCGAAATGGCATTATCAAAAATTACGGCAAATACGGTAGTCATTGGTTTCGATACCGATTTGTTGATCCCTAAAATTGAACAACAGTTTTTAGCAAAACATATCCCTAATGCCGAATACATCGAAATAAAATCAATGTTTGGTCACGATGCCTTCTTAATTGAACACGAAGATATTCGAAAAAGCATTCGATCTAAAATAAATATATAAATTAAGTTAACGCTCAAGTGATGACAATTTATAAGTGAAGCGAAACGGTAAAACAATTTGGAAACGAGCTTCCCGCTATCCGCTCAAATGCCATTTTGCCAACGCGACAAATCATCGCTGCAAATGCCATAACCGCTACTATCGGGGCTAAAATTCTAAGTTCAGTTGGCTTCAATACCATCCCAAATTTCGTTCTACTACTATTTTATTGAAAATAATATAAATCCAATATAAAAAATCAACAGACTATTCTCCTACACCTGTAATACCAATTTGATTATAAAAAGTGACACTAAAATTTTGAATTTATTTTGGTGAGATTGAGGCAAAAAACGCAGGCATAGCCAGCGGCTACGGCGAGTATTTTTAACGAAAATATCACCAACAATAAAACGAAATTTGTGTTACATTTTATGGTCAATATAGCTCCCTTCTTTAGCCACAAAGAACAATTTAAATACAAAAACAAGAATTCTTAAAAATAAAACATAAATTTATCGTTCATTTTAAGGAATGATGAGAAAATAAATTTACCAATTATGATAAAGCAATTTTTTGATAGACGAGGCGAAAAACGTAGTCTTAGTGGGGCTAAGACGAGGCTTTTCAACGAAGTATATCAGAAAATTGCAAAGTCATCATGTAAATTTATTTTTTCTCATTCCTAAAACAAAAAATAATTAGCAAATGAAGAAAGAAACGATTGCCGTACATACCGGCTATACTTCCGAGCCTACCACCAAAGCTGTAGCTGTACCTATTTACCAAACCGTAGCCTACGAATTTGATAATGCCCAACACGGCGCAGACTTGTTTAACCTAGCCGTGCCGGGTAATATTTACAGCCGTATTATGAACCCAACTGTTGATGTATTGGAACAACGGGTTGCCGCACTCGAAGGAGGTATTGCCGGCTTATGTACCAGCGCCGGTAGTGCAGCCATTCATTATGCCATTATTAATTTGGCAGAAGCAGGTGATAATATCGTATCAACTCCCCAATTGTACGGAGGAACTTATACACTATTTGCCCATATGTTACCAAAGCTCGGTATTGAAGTGCGCTTTGCCGCCTCCGATGATGCTAAAGATTTAGCAGCTTTAGTTGATGATAAAACCAAAGCCATCTATTGCGAATCTATCGGCAATCCGGCAGGCAATATTTGCGATCTTGCCAAAATAGCCAAAGCTGCTCATGCTAAAGGGGTGCCTGTAATTTGTGATAACACGGTAGCAACACCCGCATTAATTAAACCAATTGAATATGGTGTAGATATTGTAGTGCATTCTTTAACCAAATATATTGGTGGACACGGTACAACGCTAGGCGGCATTTTAGTAGATGGCGGTATATTCGATTGGGTAAAACACGCCGAACGCTTTCCGCAATTTAGTACACCAGAACCCTCTTACCATGGTGTAGTATATACCGAAGCTATGGGTCCGGCAGCATACATTGCCCGTGCCCGAACGGTTGCCTTACGAAATACCGGATCTGCTTTGTCGGCAATGGCAGCATTTCAAATATTACAAGGCTTAGAAACCCTTTGCTTACGTATGGAGCGACACGGCGAAAACGCCATGACAGTTGCCAAATTTTTGGATGCCCATAAACAAGTAAAATGGGTGGAGTATGGCGGTTTAAAATCCAGTCAATATAACAAATTGGCGAAGAAATATTGCAATGGTGTTCCATCGGCATTGCTAAGTTTTGGTATTACAGGTGGTTATAAAAAAGCAGAAAAATTTTATGATGCCTTAGGGTTGTTTAAGCGTTTAGTCAATATAGGCGATGCGAAATCTTTGGCTTGTCATCCGGCATCTACTACACACCGGCAGCTTACTGCAGCAGAACAAAAAACAGCAGGCGTAACCGAAGATTTGATTCGGCTTTGTGTAGGCATTGAGCATATTGATGATATTCTTGCAGATTTAGAGCAAGCCTTTAAAATGGCTAATAAGCGGAAGTAGGGTAACAGTAATTTGTTTTATTATTCATAATAAAAATTACTGCGGAGTTTAGTTTGGTATTAATTGGCATAGTTAAGTGCTATCCGGCTACTCGTTTAAAACCGGATACAAATTAATTTCAATGGGCAGAGGTAACATCTTTTTTAGGAAGGTGTCCTCTCTAAAATCAAAAATAGTATATTCATATTAAGAAAGCAAGCTAATGTTTTCCAATGAAGTAATTGACAAGTTTATCTAAACAATAAAAGTAGTTAACACTTTTTTCATTTTTTTTTTGAAGCGAAACCTTTTAGCATCATATTAACCTTGGTCCCGCTTTCCGCTCAAATGCCATTTGCCTGTCTTCAAAGCCTCTCAAAATGGCATAACCGCTGCAATCGGGGCTAGTTTATAAACTTTGGTTCTTCGTAGAATGAAAAAAAACGGGCACTCAAACCAGAAAAGTATCAACCACTTTGATAAACTTGTCAAGTAATTGTTCAAATTTTGCTAAAGTAACCAACAGTATTAACTTGACTGACTATTAAGGAATGAGAAAAAATAAATTTTCTTAGATAGTCAATTTATTTTCTCATCATTCCTAAATTGGTATTACATTATTTTATTCCACACAAGTATCTACCGCTCTGTATGGATAGGGTCCTATCAATTCATCTATGAAAACTCTCCACACATTCATTTCAAACCAATCATCATAGCCAACATAATTTTCATATTCAGGCAGTTTTAAAGTGCTGGCAATCACGAAAGGATTAGCTCCATTTTGGATTTCAGTTTGGATGGCTGCTCGAATGTCTTTAATCAGTTGAAGATTATTTATTGCATCTTGCTTATCTCCACCATTTACAGCATCGGGGTCTTCATTGTGTGAATATACTGCTTTGTCAAAATCCATTTCAATAATTTGTTCTAAAGACCTTTCCCATTCTTTCATATTAAAGTCTGGCACTATAGTAAAAAGCACTCGATTAGGAACGGCTAAATCGGCGATATAGGCTACCTGTTGATCAGGTATTAAAAATACTGTCATACCTAAACCATGATTGATTCCGAGGTAGTGTAATTCAACGGTTGTTTCGCCCAAGGTTATCTCTGTTTTACATCCTTCCCAGCTTTCATCGGGCGGCAACATATCAGGTCCCGGATTTGCATGCATCGCATCATAAGCTTCTATATGTGCCATAGTGGTGGCTCCGGCATCTTTAAAAACCTGTCCTCCACTTGAATGATCCCAATGATCGTGGCTATACAGTAAATATTTAACGGGTTGATCGGTCACTTCTTTAATAGCTTCAAGCATGCCTTCAGAATGTGCTGTATTTGCCGGTTCAATGGCAATTACTCCATCAGTTGTAACAATAAACATCGAATAAAAACCATTTGGTCCATAACTGTAAATATTTTCTGCAATTTCAACGGCTTGTGGTGGTGATGTTTTTTCATTGCCAGCATCAGCTTTCTCTTTACTATGGCTGTGTGTACAACTACTTCCACATAAGTCTCTCAGCTTAATATTTGCCATGGCGCTCGAGAGTTCAGTCTTCCCGGCTTGCATTACACAATCATCAACAGGCCTTAAAGGAAAGGGGCCCATAAAAATATCTAATAGTATTCTCCAGGCATTCATATGCAGCCATGCATCATAGCCAACCCAGTCTTCGTATTTTGGCAATTTCACTGTTGTAGGAATAGCTCCTGCCGGAGTGCCCTTTTGGAATTCGGCAAAGATGGCTCCGCGAAGGTCATTGATAAAATCAATAGTAAGTTGTACATCTTGCTTGTCTCCTCCATTTAAGGGTTCAGCATATTCGTTGTGTGAATATACTGCCTTGTCAAAATCCATATCCATAATTTCTAGTAAAGACCTTTCCCATTCCGGAATATTGAAATCTGGCACTATGCTAAAAAGTACTCGATTTGGTGTAACTAAATCAGCCACAAATGCTACTTTTTGGTCAGGAACAAGAAAGACAGTCATCCCTTGTCCATGATTAATACCTAGGTAATGTAATTCAACTGTTGTTTCACCCAATGTTATATTTTTTTGGCAACCTTCCCAGCTTTCATCCGGCAGTGCCATATCCGGATTCGGATTTGCTTCCATCCATTTATAAGCTTCTGTATGTGCCATCGTTGTTGCTCCGGCATCTTTAAAAACTTGTCCTCCACTTGAATGATCCCAATGATCGTGACTGTGCAGTAAAAATTTCACTGGTTGATCGGTAATGGCTCCAATGGCTTCAAGCATACCTGCTGCATGTTGCGAATTAAATGACTCAATCGCAATGACTCCATCAGTAGTTACAATAAACATTGAATAAATACCAAACCCCTGACCATAGGTGTAAATATTATCCGCAATTTTACCAACATTTGGAGGTAACGAAGAAACCGCATCATCTCCCCACTTACCATTATCATGCGCCCATTCTTCTTGTGGTGGTATCAATTGAATGGCATCCCAATGTTCTACAATCTTTCCATTTTCTATTCTGAACAAATCGTAATATGCATAAGGATTATCTGGGTCTTGTCCGGTAATATCTCCACCTTGCGACATCACCAAACCAAAATTGCCCAGTACATGTACAAACTTAACATCATCATAAAATGATACACCTGTTTGTCCTTCTAAAGAAGCCAAGAATGCGCCATCTGGTCCTGCACCAACACTATGCTGAATGTAATTGTCCAAATCAAAATAGTCTCTGACGTTTGTCCAATCACCATCAACAAAAAGGGTTTGTGCCATTTCTTCTAACAAGGCTTTGTTGGCATCTGTTTTATCTAAATCAGTTGCTGGTGTAGTTGTTCCATCTGTTTGAGTAGTACCATCTCCGTCATCTACAACCGCTACTATATTATCCCAATGCTCAACGGCAAATCCATTTTCAAATCGCCATACTTCATATAAAATGTTATCAGTTCCTGAACCGAAAAACTCGCCCCAGGTTCCGCCTAAAGTTGTTTGTGCAAATACGTAATCTCCAACTTCAAATGACCGGTGAATATCAACTGTAATACCGGTAGGTTGACCACCATAAAAACCTGCAATAGGTTCTTTTCCGGTTGGTACACTAAGGTTATGTTGGAGGTAATCATTACGAATCCATTTTATTACAGATGCGTCTCCAGTAATCAAGCCTTCATTAAAGGCTCTGGCTTTTTGTTCGTTGGTTAATCCGTCTTCTCCATTTAAGCTGATAAAAAAAGATACACCAGGTTGAAGATTGAAACCCTCGCTAATTTCAACTACTATAGTTGTTTCAGAATCAATTCTTACATTTACCGAAGTATGATTACTGCTGGCACTGGTAATGTTGTGTGGTTGTGCGAAGTTAAAGTAATACCTATCGAATTTTTCGGCTGGAAAAATACCAAAAACATTCATCCAAAAAGGATTGCTTTCATCGGGTAAGGCAGTAAATTCGATGCTGGTTTCTGTTAAGTCAATCTCATATAATCCACTAATATCGCCTGCCGGTGTGCCTGTTTGAGCTAAAGCAGT
>CALHDG010000068.1 GCA_938023075.1 uncultured Chitinophagales bacterium | reverse complement strand
TTAGACAGAAAAACCAAACGGGTTATTGATTTATTTTTGTTTGGTTTGAAAGGTGTGTTTCCAGCTGCCATTGGAGATTTATCTCAATTGGAATATTTGACCATAGTAGGTTCCGATTTTGAAGGCAGTAGCATTCCTCCTTCAATTGGCAATCTTGATAAGTTGAAAGAATTAATTTTAGCCGATAATAATATAGGTGGACAGTTGCCTGCTGAAATGGCAAAGTTAGACAATCTGACACTTTTAACTTTAAATGATAATGATTTGAGCGGCAGCTATCCAAGCAACTATCAAAAATTTTGCACCTTGTTGACTCATCACCGTTTTCAATGTAATGCCAGCATTAGCGATGGTAATCATTTTGATAGGGCATGGGAAGCGTTTTGCACTACCGGCGTATGTAAAAATTATAAAAGAGCCAGGTTTAATGACTACACAATCCACCCTAATCCCAGCAACGGAATAATTACCATTCAATTTGAAGCAGCAAGCAAAAACGATAGAATGATTCGGGTGTATGATAACTCCGGTAAAGTGTACAATACATATGAAGGTGCTGACAATTCGGTTGAATTAGATTTGAGCGGGCTTGCAAAAGGCATGTATATTTTGGAAGTTCAGGATGCGTTTTCTACTACAACAGAAAAAGTAGTGCTTCATTAAAAATATACCACGCTTAATACCATTTCGGTAGGGTTATCTTTATAGCCTTACCGTTTTTTTATTGAATTCCTCAAGGTTCAACATAGAACACTATAATACTTTGTTTTCTATTCAATGTATTTTGAGCAATTGAACTTTAGGATTTACTCTACCCACTCCGGTAAACCTCTCTAAAATATTTAAGCGGTACCCAAAGCATGCCAAAACATTCACCATCTGCTTTATGCATTTTTTTATGATGCACTTTATGCCCCTTTCTAATGGCTTTAAAATATTTGTAGTTGGTATATTTTAACAAGGGCGGAAAACGTTGATGGATAAAAATATCGTGTACAAAAAAATAGGCTAAGCCATATAGTAAAATGCCAAGCCCCATCCAGAAATAAGGTAGCCCAAAATTAGCACTTCCAATAATAAATAAAGTAGCGGAAGGAATGGCGAAAACCAGAAAAAAGAGATCATTGCGCTCGAACCAACTGTTTTTGGTGTGCGGTTGGTGGTGGTCGCGATGCCAGTTCCATAAAAAACCGTGCATTACATATTTATGGGTAAACCAGGCAACGCCTTCCATAAAAATGAAAGTAAGGCACACCCAAAAAATTTTTATCAATACTACCATCTTACAACAAAAGTAAGTTGAATTGCGTAAAGCAACAAATTTAGTTTTATTGTTATTAATTACTATTTGCGCGACGATTGCAATGTGCTGTTAAAAGTGTTGACCTATTCCAAATACTTTTTCAAAATGGTTTCTTTTTGTTTTGGAATGTTAGCTATTTGATGCTCTAATTGGGCTATTTGATGTTCAATTTTTTCGATTTCGCTAACGAGTTTTTTCTGATTTGAGAGGGGCGGGAGAGGAATTTTAAATTCTTCTAACTGTAATTTCGTAATTGCTTGACGTGAAGTTGCGCCTTCGCCAATAGCTAATAATTTATCTTTATATGCTTGACTAACTAAAATTAATTGAACATATTTTGGTAGTGCCTTTTCATTTGTTCTGATTATTGAAACGTGTTGATTTACTCGAGCGGGCAAGTATTTTTCTTCAACAATACAACATCTGGCTATTGAAGCACCCGTAATATTAAACAGAATGTCATTTTGTTCAACGGTAACATTATTAAGTTTTTTGGCTTGTTCTTCATTAATAAAGGCAAGTCCTTTTTTTGCAAAACCGTAATCGTAAATATTTTGGCTTCTTATAAGTGTAATACCACTTTCTTGGTAAGAACCTTTGCCACCTCTTGGAGTTGCACCACTTCCAATTTTAGAGGTGATTTCTGCTAACTTTACCAAGTCTCCATTTGGGTGTTGTATTAACTTAGCAATTTCTTCCTTCAACTTATCTATCCCTTCAACTGCCTTTTGCGCTTGTTTTTCTAACTTTTCAATTTCATCAACTATTTTTTGTTGGATGTTAATTGGTGGGAGAGGAATTTTAATATTAGCTAAATCATCTGCATAAACGTGTGGTTGAGCTTGTCCTCTCTGTAACCTATAAATAACTTGTTGAATTGGTTTTAAAAAATGGTAAATCAATTTAGTTGATATTGCTTTTTCATTTAATGAAACGATAGTATTACAATCCGAAGCAAAAATTGGTTTAGAAAAGTAGTTGACAAAGCCCGAGTATGCTCCCGAAGCACTAACGGTAATTACATTTCCTTTTCTGTTTGATTGGTTATGAAAATAGGCAGGCTTTTTACCTCCAGCAACAACAGGAATGTTTCCTTTTACAGTTTTAGATTCTGTAATTGTGCTGCCTTTCTTAATTATTGTATGCTCACTTAAAAGTGATAAATCTGAAGTACCCCAAACTTCCTCATACCTCACTTTTTTTTTAGCCGAAAGTGAGATATTCTTTTCAAAATCAACACGGTCAAAAGTGAGCATATCTACTAAGTTTTGATAGCTTATATTTTGTGTTAGACTTTCCGGTATGTTCAAATTAAACTCACCATTAAATGCTTTATAGATATAAGTGCTTGCTTTTTCAGAATGCTCATAGCTATTAGCATCGTACAGTTTGGTGCATTCATCAATGGTTTTGCTTCGCTGAATGGGGTGTATGCCTTCGCTTCCTCTACGGAAACTAAACTCGTAACCCAAAAACCGTTTTTCATCTGTCTTTTTCCCAGTTTTTACCAATACCAATTTTTGAGGATAAGCCAAAATAAAGTAAAACAGTTTTTCTTGTTCTATACTTATAATTTTATCCCAAAGTTGTGGTTCACTTTTAGCTTTTAGTTTTTTGGTATATTCTTTAAAAATTTCGTGTTGCGTAATATTATTATTGGGCAATTTTTGCAACAGCGTTTGGTAATCTTCTATCGTAATATTGTTCCAAACCTGAGCCAAATATTTGGAAACCGGTTTTTCAATTCCGTTTATGGTTACATTTTGTAAATGGGTAAAAAAGTTTTTAACTGCAGCTTGTACATTTTTAGCGGTTGCATTATTTCTACGTTTTAAAAACAGTACAACCGTATTGGTGCCGGTTGCCATAAAAGTATTAGAACCCAATTCGGTAATGGCAATTATTTCAAAATATTGTAAAAGAATTGCTCTTGTTTGTGAATATATTCCAGTATTGCTTAATATTGAACTCGGTAAAATGATACCTGCAATGCCTCCATCTTTTAACAACTGCTTGGTTCGTTCTACAAAAAGGCATTCAATTTCGCTACTTTGGTCGGTTAGCTTTTTAAACAGGTTAAATGCCTTTTCCGATTTTTGGCTATCCATTTGCCCTTTAAATGCAGAAACAGAATATGGCGGATTAGAAATGACAACATCAAACTGTTTGTTATCTTGCGGATATGTTTTGTCGGTTTCTTTTAAAAGGTCTTTAAAATCTGTTGAAGTGGCAAAGTCATCCAAACCATCTCCATGAATTACTTTGGCTAAGCCGTCACCGTGTAAGTAGCAACTCACCTTCGCCGTTTTTACTAATCGGTAATCTTTTTCAACTCCGTAAACATAGTCTTCCGCCCAATCAAACTGTACTCTTTGAAAACCATCTAATTGTTTCTTGGTTTGTGGTTTAAATTTGCTAAGGTCAAGTTCATCAACATATTTTTGCACCTCCTCCATGGATTCGGTTAGAAAATGTCCACTTCCAGCAGCATAGTCAATAATATTCGGCAATAAATCTTTTTGGTTACCCTCTTTTATTTTTCGTTCAGTAATTTCATTAAGTGGTAAACTTCTAATGATAAAGCGAGCTATTGGTACCGGTGTGAAAAACTGCCCCGATTCTTGTTTTAGACCTGTGGTTAAGAGAAGTTCAAAGAAATCACTAAGAAATTGCTGGCGGTAATTGTAACGCAATTGATAATATTGGAGAAGCTCAACTACCTCTTTAACCACTTTGGCATTTTCTAAAAAAGAATCGTCATCAAACACTTCCTTAATGGCAAATTCATTGTTCTTTTTAAGGCGTATTTCGGTAAGAATGTCTTTTATTTCATCTCGATAGTTCTCTTGTACTTGTTGAAAACGCTTATCAAATTCATCATCACTAACATCGGTAACTTTTTTTTCAAGTAGTTCTTTCATTCCCCTTCTATAAAGGTCGGTCAGTCTTTTTTGAAAAGAGATATGATTGTCTTCCCCTTCGAGCCATTGAAAATGAAGTTGCTCGTCATTACCTCTATCTTCATCAATTATTTTGCATAAAAAAAGTGTGAAAATTTTATTAAAGGCGTTGGGTTTATCAGAAACAACATGGTGTCTTAATATCTCTAAAAACCGATTAAAGATAAAGCTGCTATCCTCCTGTTTTAGCACTTTAAGGTCGTTTTTGGTTAAGGCCTTGCTTTGAAATTCATAAGGAGTTGTCCAATTATCAAAAACGCCATTTGATTTTGGAAGTTTGCTCCACCGGTCGAAGAAATCTTTTACGTTTGCTGTTTGCCGATAATCTTCTTCAATTGTTACAATTTCATTTTTATACTCAACTGTTGTTTTGTTTAGTTGAGAGCTGTAGAGCATTAAAACATCAGCTGCTTTATCTTGTTGAAAGTAGGTAAATAATTGTCCGCCATTTTTATGAAGATTTTTTAATTCTTTATCATACTCTTTTCCCCAAGTTTTACACTCAATCATCATATAAGCGGAACCATCGTTTCTGCTAATCAATATATCTAATCTGCCGCTTGTTCCGTGTCCTGTTTTCCATGTTTTTTCCAGTGTAATGCTTTCTGGTTGATACCCTTTTTTGAGTAAGCGGTCCACACATTCAAGAACTACCCAATTTTCTGGTTGTGAAAAATTTTGAGTTGATTTGCTATCTGCTTTTATGCTATCACCAAAGTTAAAAGTTTCGTTTTTAATATTAATCTCAATAGCGTAGTTGTTATATTTCTGTTGAAATATGTCTTGCGTGTTTTCTTTAGGTGTAAAGCCTAATTGTTGTATGAATTCCTTTTGTTTCATCATCAATTAGAATTTTAGTTTGGCTTGTTTTACAAGTTTACTCTTTAGGTATTTTGATTGATTTTTGGCAACCGCAAAAACGGTATCTGTACATTTGTATTTATGAGCCTCTATAACCAGTTTTTCAGCCACATACAAATCTTTCAGTTCGGTGTAATTTTTGTCAAGATATGCTGCAAGTTGCTTCAATTTATCAAAGGGAAACCTTTTACGACCATTTTCAATTTTGCTAATGTCCGTCATAATAATACCAAAAGGTTGTCCAAAATCGCTTTGATTTAGACCCTTTTTGTTTCTTTCATCTCTAATAAATTCGCCAAAAGTTGTCATTTATACGTCTTGCAATATTTTATCTTGCCAATTTTATAGCAAACTTACAAACGATTCTTTGTATATCAAAGTGTCACACTAAAAAGCTATGGTAATCGTATAACAACTGCGGTTGCCCTTTGGTAGAAAAGACAAGTTTGGCTATGAATATTTTAAACAGATGAGTTTGCTAATACCTATTTCATATAATTCCTATTCAGTTATGCTACGCACTACAATCAATTCATTAATCAAATTGTTGAGTATTAAACCAATTGCAAATGCCATTAAAAAACCAATAGCCAAGCTATCGTGAGTGCAAAAAAAAGGTTTATGTGATATTTTAGCAAAATTTGATTTATCGATTAAAAAAGCAATATGGTTACCTAAGCATAGCAGTAGGTAGCCGCACAAAAAAATGATTATAAAATTTATGAACTGATTCTTCCAAAATTTATCTGTTTTGAAAAAACGATTTTTAACTACTCGCAGACCAATAAAAATTGGAATAATAACAATCATATTACGAATGAATAAGGCAATTTTGCTTGTCGGATACCATGGAGCTAAACGAATATTAGTTAATAAAAATATAAAAAATATCAATAACAGCATTGTAAGTATAACTTCAGCTTTTTTGTTTTTGAAAACTTTATTGAGCAAAAACTTTATTACGTCGACTACTTTTAGAATGATGAGTGCAACAAATCCAAGAGCCATAAAGATTAAAGGCATGGTGTCAATATATCCAAAAATACCAGGTTCTAAATTATGTTGAATTAACTGACGCGATTCAAAATGTTTACCCGAATTAACAATATCGTATAGTTGCTCAAATGAAAGATCTTCTAATTTTTTATCGAATGGAAGATTATTTTTAAAACCCTCTATAAAATAAAAGTCATTATCAAGGTTGGATTGTTTCGGTTTATAATAGTATAAATTTGTTACACTAAAATCTTCATGTTCATAGCCATTAAATTTGTATATCTCTTTCTCATTTGATTCTGTTTCAATGATAAATACGATGGGTTCTTTATGTGGTAAGATAGTTTGAGACTTATCGATTTTAATGATTTGGTAGCCATCTTTTTCTAGTACAATATTTTGTTGATAGCGTAAGTAATGGGCTCCAAATAAAAATAAAACGACCAAAAAAATTAGGGAGAATAAATATATGTTTGATTTATCCATTGGTAAAACCTAAGGTTCGTCATGAGGAATGACGGGAACTTCAATTAGCTGCTATCTCATCTTCCAACAAAATAATTTGTTTAAACCGTTTGTAGCGTTTGGTGATTTTTTTAACATAATCATACGGTTCTTTACCCCGGCAATAGCCATATTTTACAACCGGGTCTTTGTAATAATCAGGGTCCGATTTTTTTTGAATAAAAATATCTACATTATCATCCCAAATGATGGAAGACTTCCCATATTTTTTTGCCAGCTTTCTGGCATCGGATACGTGTCCGTGTCCTACATTGTATGAAGCCAAAATAAACTTTAAGCGTTGTTCTTTATTGGGTATTTTATCTTTCCAGTACTTGCTTAGCCACTTAAAATGTTTGATGCCGGCTTTAATATTCAATTCGGGGTCGGTTAAGTTGGTAAAACCATATTGCTCAGCTGTGGCAGGCATCAGTTGCATTAAACCTTTAGCACCCGCCCACGAAACAGCGGTTGGGTTAAACCTCGATTCTTGCTGAATTAAGGCTGCTAATAATCGCCAATCTATTTGATTGTGCTTGGCATGCTTTTTAATTAAGTGATCAAACTTCGAAATCTTACCCGTTTCGTGACTTAAATATTCGCTTTCTGCTCGTTTATTAAAAGCATAGTGATTTTTGTAATATTTCTTATACAGAGAAGTCATTTTTCGATTGTCTTTCTGTTCAATTACCCAATTGTCGATATATTGGGTAAGGTCGGCAGTTTCTTTATGGGTTACCCAACCAAACTTTTCTTTTTGTTGCAGGCGCAAACTCAAATCGATATTTTGATAACGGCTTTGCATTAATTTACCCACATTTTCATTTACAATTGCATAATCAATGCCGCCTTGCGACACTTCTTCCACCAACTGATATTGGGTAATTTGCTCATCCACATCCCAAATGAAAATTTCGTTATTTAGTTGGGCAGAAATGCTTTTAATACAATTGATATGTGCCTTAATTGGGGCAATGTGAATATTTTTATTGCTTAACTGCTCTATTTTATGAATGGCAGGCTTTTGTTTAGGCCATTTATGGGGCTTGCGTTGTACCAAAACAAGATTAGTGATTTTGAAAGGTACAATAAAATCTACAAAATCGCCCGTAGATGGTTGATTTGCTATACTTTCTACAATCAAATCTACTTTACGGTCTGCTAACAATTGTAATTGTTCGTGTTCATTTTTGGCAATCACTAAATCTAAACTTACGCCTATTTGAGTAGCAAGCCGTTCAGCCATATCATAATGAAAACCCATTGGGGTTCCTTTATACATAAAAAAACCGGTAGGGCTATAACTAATGGCAACCTTTAATTTACCGTGCTGTTGAATATCAGCTATGGAGTTGATGATGGCTTTTGTGGAAGCCTGAACAGGTTTATCGTTTTTAAAACCACAAGAAATAGCTGTGCTTATTAATAACACACCGCATACTATTCTAATAAACAATCGCTGTATTAAATGGTACATTAGCTTTTCTTAAGGTGTACTATAACTCTTAAAACACCTTGCTTTTCAAATGGTTAAATAATTGATTTAAATTGATGACTTGCGTAAAATCAATTGCAAGCTAAACCATTTCTTTCAAAATAGCACAATATTTTACTTGAAAATTTTGCACAATATGTTTTTGTGCCCTCAAAAACTTAGGAATTCGGTGACAAGTCTATCAATATGGTTAGTATTTTTAGGTTTTCGAGTGCCGCTGTTTTTCTTTCTACAAAGCACCAAAGTTTTTAATCTAGCCCCGATTGCCGAGCCATCGACGTTAAAGTGCCTTGAGTTGTTTATTAGCTAAGAATATTTTGTCAAATGAAAAAAATCGTCATTCAAAATTCTGTGTTCGATATCCGATATTTTTTGGATGACCACTTCATGAATAACGAATATCGATTAACGAATAAAGAGTGTTGAATTTTCTTGCATGTTTTAATAATATGTAAAAAAAACAATCTAATAAAATTAATCAAAAGGAACTTCACCGAAATCGCCACTAATTAATATGTTTTTATCTTGGTTTTGATCAAATAGGGTTACATCAAAAGTTCCGCTTACGTATTTACAATCAATTTCATTTTTAAACTCGGTGAAAACCAATTTTCCATCAGAGCCTTGTATTTGTGAAGAGTAAAATTTTCCATCAACATCTTTAACGGTAACAAAGGTAATTCCACTGCCTTTTACATAATAATCACCAACCGAAAAACCAAGTACGGTTTGAGTGATTTGTATTAAACCAGAATCATCCGGATTGCTTATGGTAATCGTTAAATTGCCATTGTCGTTAATAAAGGCATTGGGTTTTTTGCTCACCGAAGGATCGGCATTAATTTGATAAGTAGCGATTTCGGCAGGCATCTCTAAACAAGTGTTTGGTGCTACGGTAGGTTCGCAAGGCGGCTGGCAGCAAGAGCAATATCTGCCACCACAATCTATACCGGTTTCTTCGCCATCTTGCACACCATTAAAACAATCGCATCTATTTAAACAAGGTCCGCTACAGTCAATACCCCGTTCCCCTTGGTTTTGTATACCATCTTCACAAGAGGGTGCTTTGTTACAGCTTGTTGATAAGATAAAGCCCAACAAAGCAATTACGAGACTTAAATATTTTAAAGTTTTCATCTGGTTATTCAATTAAACTTGTTTATAACTGGTGAGTTTCGAAAATAGTATATGGTTTTACAAAAGTTTGTGTAAGATAGATCGCAAGTTCGTTTCATTTATGTTCAAATTTTAGGTGATTTGTTTATAGACTAATTACAAAAAATGTACCCAAAAAAATAAAGCCAAAAGCAAAAAATCAATTTATAAATTTTCTGCTTTTGGCTCCCACTAATTCAAAAATATTTTTTAAAATCGTTCTTGTTGACTAAAGAAAAAGTCGCCTTCTATCTGTGCATTTTCATCACTATCCGAACCGTGTACCGCATTTTCTCCAATACTGGTGGCGTATACTTTTCTAATAGTTCCATCTTCGGCTTCTGCCGGATTGGTTGCGCCAATTAATTTTCTAAAATCTTCAACTGCATTATCTTTTTCTAATATTGCAGCTACAATAGGTCCCGATGACATAAATTCGGTTAATTCCCCATAAAAAGGACGTTCTTTATGTACCGCATAAAATGCCTCTGCTTTGGTTTTACTTAAATGCATATATTTCATTGCCACAATTTTAAAACCACCATCGTTCATCATTTTCAAAATGCCGCCGATCGCGTTTTTTTTAACTGCGTCGGGCTTAATCATTGTAAGGGTAAGGTTACCTGCCATTTGTATACTTTAAATTTTCTGCAAAAATAACAAACAAACTCAAAGCGGTTAATGCATAGGTGTTTTTTTCTTCTTCTTAACATTTGAGATAAAGAAGTAGAGCTTCTTAAAAATAACATTTAGTAAAACTTTAATTTTAGGCTTTAATAGGTATCTTTATATAAAAATTAATTGAAATAATCAGGGTATGATGAAAGCTGTAAAAATTACAAAGGGAGGTGGATTAGACAATCTAACATTTGAGGAACATATCGATCAGAAGCCACAAGCCAATGAAGTAAAAGTGAATTGGCATGCTACCTCATTAAACTATCACGATTATATGGTTGCTATCGGTGCTCTGCCGGTTGAAGAAGGAAGAGTACCTATGTCAGACGGAGCAGGTGAAGTAGTTGCAGTAGGAGAAAATGTTAGTACATGGAAAGTTGGAGACCAAGTGATGGGTTTGTTTTTCCCTAAATGGACGGACGGTGCGCCAACTCGTGAAAATACAAGTTTAATTAGTGGAGAAACAGCCGATGGTTTTGCACAACACAGCAGTTGTGTTTTGGCAGATGAAATAACGGCAATTCCTGTTGGTTATTCTTACGCAGAAGCAGCTACTTTACCTTGCGCAGCGCTAACCGCATGGCGCGCTTTAGTGGTAGAAGGCAATATTAAAACAGGTGAAAGTGTATTGATAGAAGGCACGGGGGGCATGTGCGTTTTTGCTTTGCAAATTGCCAAATCGTTGGGTGCTGAGGTATTTGCGACCACCGGTTCTACCAACAAAATTGACCGGCTAAAACAGCTTGGCGCAAAAGAAGTAATTAACTACAAAGAAGATGAAAAGTGGGGGAAAACCTTGTTTAAAATGACAGGTGGTATTGATCATGTGATTGATGTTGGTGGGTCTTCTACTATGCGAAATAGTATTGATGCTGTTAAGTATTATGGCAACATTTATTCTATTGGAATTTTGGGCGGCGCAAAGGGAGAAATATTGTTCCCAAAATTATTTTTTAAACATATTCACTTAACAGGATTGGCGGTTGGTAGTGCCGCTATGCAGCGTGATATGGTCCAATCGATCAATGAAAAAAAGTGGAAACCAATTATCGATCAATCTTTTGACTTGTCTGATTTAGCAGCTGCTTTTCAATATCAGGCAAGTGGTGCTCATTTTGGTAAGATTGTGGTGGAATGGTGAAATTAGTTATCCTTTTAACATGAAACACAAGTATTTTTTTAAGGCAGATGCTGTTCATCACTATCAAATTAAAATAGATGGAGAAGTGCTGCACAAATTAGAGTTTGATGAGCATGCATCAGAACGTGAGCTGTTGAAGCGTCAAATTATTTTTGATGAACAGCATCCTAGCTCAATTCGTGAAGATGATTTTATTGAACAATTACCCCATTTGGGATTTGTTAAGCGGGTTATAAGCGAATCTCAATTATCAGCAATACAAGCTATCTTTAAATTAAAAGAAATAAACGCTATTGAACCAAGCTATTGTGGAGCGGTGTTTAGAGATGTTTTGGTTTTTTATGATGATCAAAAAATTACGGGTTTGGCAAAGCTTTGTTTTTCTTGTCAACATCATGTTATTGTTGGTACCGATTTAAACACCACTTACTTTGGTCAGCAAGGGGATTACCATTTGTTGCAAAAGTTATTGAAAGTTTAAATTGCTTTCAGGTAGTTTGTTGAGCCAATAGCCGTCTGTGATAATTGATCTGACCCAAATGGTAAGATAAGTGAGTAATAAAATGCATCACATAATAAACCGTACTATGCTCCCCTAAAAAATTGAATTCAAATGGTTGGTTCATCCGTTCATCAGAAAGTTGCGGCATTATTTTATTCAACATTTCAATGGTTTGGTCAATCTGTTCAATCATTTTTTCACGAGGAACTATCGTACCCGAAAATTCAAATTCCCGATCTCTTTTATACATCGTTCCACCTAAAATATGCCCGATAAAATGGTTTAAATTGCCCACCAAATGCAAAGCCAAGGTACCTGCTGAATTGTTAATGGCTTTCTCTACTCTCCATAAATCAGCTTCATTCGTATATGCCTTTAATTCTTTTATCAGTTTCTGTAAATCGCGGATTAATAGTTGTTGAATAATTTTGTTCATATGCATATTTTAAATAGATCAATTTAAAACAAAAATTTCATTAAAGTGTATTTGAAGGATTATAGAAGATGAACTTTGCGTTGCTGGTAAATTTAGAATAAGGTTTGCCTATTAATATATCTTCCGCTTATTTAAGGCTTTATGATATTTCTTTGCATTGGCATTGTGCCCTTTTAAGGTTTCAGCAAAGTTGTGATAGCCTGAAAAATCTTCTTTGGCGCAAAAATACATATAAGAATGGTCTACTGCATTTAATACCGCATCAATGGTAGTGGTAGAAGGCAAACAAATAGGACCAGGAGGTAAGCCTTTATGCTTGTAAGTATTAAAAGGCGAATCTTTTTTTAAATGCTTATTTAAAATACGCCGTAAGCTAAAATCGTTGTTGGCAAATTTTACGGTGGGGTCGGCTTGCAAACGCCAGCCTTTTTTTACCCGGTTTAAATATACGCCGGCTATGTTGGGCATTTCATCGGTTTTGCTGGTTTCTTCTTGCACTATAGAGGCTAAGGTGATGACTTCAATTTTGGTTAAGCCTAAATTTTCGGCTTTGGCTAAACGTTCACTATTCCAAAAAGTGTTGTTGGCTTCAACCATTTTATTAGCAAATTTTTGAGCATTGGCATTCCAATAAAATTCATAGGTGTTGGGTAAAAAGATGCTCATTAAGGTGTTTTCATCTAAGTCGTTTTGCTTCAGAAAATCAGGATGCTTTACATAGTTTACAATGCTGGCAGAATCAGCTTCAATTTGTTGGCTTACCGTTGCTGCCAACGTTTCTATATTACGGTGTTTTTTAAAAATTATTTTTATTGGATCTTGTGCACCTCCGCGTAATTTTCTAATGAGTTCTAAATTATTGGTTCCTGGTTCAATAATATAATGTCCGCCATGTACATTATTTTCCAAATTCATTCTGCCAGCCAACATGTTAAAAGATGCCCAGTTTTTTATAATGTCTTCATATTTTAACTGGTCGGTAAACTCACTGTAACTGCTGCCCGTTTTTATGTATAAGCTGTAAGGCTCCTCAATTTTTACGTTGTTTAAATAAATAGAATCGTAAAATACATATAGCAATACTAAACCGATTAAACCAATAGCTGCGAGACCAAATAATATCTTTTTATACATATTGTTAATTCCTACTGTTTTATTAAAGTCGTTTTATAAAGTATTTAAGTTATTCAAAATATAGTTAGCCTGTATGTGATCAGGTTGAATTGCTAACACTTTTTGTACCCAAATTTTGGAGTTTATCTTATCTTTTTTAACAATATAAATACCTACTTTGTTCATTAAAGCGGGCAAATAATCTGGGTTAAAGGTAAGTGCTTTATCATAAAATTGTTCCGCTTTTTCCACATTTCCCATATTTAAGTACACAAACCCCAAGTTAGTTAAACCGCTAATATGTTGATTATTTTCTGAAATAATAAATTCAAAAACGTTTTTTGCCGCTTTATATTGGTTCAATTTCATTAAAGCTGCCCCATATTTATTTTGGAAATCTAAATTAAACGTCTCTAAATCAACCGATTTTTTTAAATAAGGTAGCGAACGATCATATTTTTCTAAAGCATCAATAGAAGCTCCTATGCGGTAACAAGTCCATGCATCTTTTATTGAGGCGGTATCTGTTTTTTGAGTAAGTTGATAATTTGCATCGTAGTTTTGCCGAATAAAATTCAACCAAACTATTCCTTCTGTTTTTTTATTTGGGTAAGATGATTTTTTGCTCAAATAATAAGCGGCAGAATCTAATAAAGAAGCATTGGGTGTAAACTTTTCATAAAACGATAAATAGCCTAGTGCTTGCATTGCGTGGTCAGTATCTTTTGAAATAACATTTTTTAAATATGTAAACTCTGCTGGTACCTTTTTTTCAGCTTCATTGGGTTGTACCCGAATTAAATGATCGGTAACGGTAACGTGTGGAATATCTATAGAAGGAGACTCCGGCATATGACAAGCAGAGCAGTTATTATTGTTATGGCTTCGTTCATCTACATTTAAAATACAATCTTTTTTAGTATTTGATGGATGGCAATTTTGACACTTCTGATTAAAATAATCAATAGAAGTTACGCGGGTGCTAATGTGTGGATTATGACAAGAAATACATGTCATTTCAGCGTTTTGGTAGCAAGCACTTTGCATCAACCGGTCGGCTTGCGAAGCCATAATAAATTTAGTATTGGCACCCGAATATCTGGGTATAAAAACATCCATCAACTCTTCTAAATCTTGACCGGGTTTAAAATCATAAAAGCTTTGATCATCTTTTAAAACCGCAATACCCTGCACATGGCAACGTTGACAAACCTGCATTTGCGTTGCGCGGTCTAATTTGGCGGGGTTTACAATCGAGTAATCTATTTGTGTTGCGGTATCTACTATTTCGCCCGCTGTTTTTAGTTTTACGTGTACTTCACCGGGTCCGTGGCAACGTTCGCAACTAATGCCTTTGGCAACCCAATCGTATTTGTTTTCAGAACCGGTTGGTTGTTCGCAAAAGCTGTTGTGACAGTTCATACATTCGGTACCAATTAGCCGGTCAAAGCGTGTGCTAAAGCCACCAGAAAAGCCGGGCGCAAAATCCCATATCTTTTTTTGAGTATAGAAAGTAATGGGTGCCTGATATAAATATCCGTTTTGTTCAAAAATATGCGAGTTAGTATGATGACCAGAACCAATAATGTATTTAATATGCTCGGTGCGTTGATAAATGGTATCTCGATCATCTAACCTAAATTCTTTTACCATTAAAGAATCATCTTGCCAAAAAGGTTGGTAATAATAATTGTTAATGGAATCGAAAATTAAGGTATGTTGATTGATGATAGACGCACTTTTTTCAGGATTTGCCAAACCAAAAGATTCGCCCATGCCGGTATGCATAAAGCTCTCGTAAATTTCGGTATGGCAGCCTCTGCAACTTTCTGAGCCTACGTAATTAACCGTATCGTTATGGTTAAGGTAGGTTGTATTATCTTGATTTACAATAGTATTGGAAGAGCGACATACTACAAACAGACTTATTGCCAACAATAAAAAACCATAAATTAACATTCTGTTTGGTAACATGTAATACAATATCTACACAAATATAGCTAACATGGTATTGCTTTTGTAGCTATTTATTTTAAAAAGTATTTATTAGCTAAACAAGTATGGTATATTAGCGTAAAATTATGATATTCGTTTGTAGTTTTGTTATCAAATATGCTGATAAAAAACTTTGGTAGTTTAAATAACTAGTAAACATTGTGTAATTAGCAATTATTAGTACCGAGTGTTATGAAAATATGAAATAAGTAATACAACTGCTAAAAAATTAGGTTAAAGGATTATGACTTTTCGTTTAAATAAAAATATCTTTTTATTAAACTTGTCTCTTATTTTATTAATAATTGGCTTTGGCTTACACTATGTAAATTATTTCAACAAATACAATTTAAGCGGATCAACCAAAATTGAAAATCAATTAGCAGATTTTAGAAACGATTTTAGTCAAATACACGAAACGATTTTAAATTCAGATAGCTTGAAAATTGACAGCTATTTTGAAGAACATCACAACCAATCTTTTACCTTACTTTATTATCAAAACGATACGTTACAGTTTTGGAGCAAAAATGATGTGGTTCTTGACCCAGGTAAAGTGTATCGTTTACAAAATACTGAACAAACCATTAAACTTAAAAAAGGCTATTATAATATTATTAAAAAACAATATGAAGAAACAAACAATATTATAACTTTAATAGGTTTGCTACCGGTTTATTTGGAGCACGAAATTGAAAACAAATACATACAACATAAATTTAATGATATATTTGAATTAAATGGAAACTATGCTTTTCACCCTACTGGTTCAAGTAATTTCAAAAGTAACTATAAGCATATAACTAATCCCGAGGGAGCTTATCTTTTTTCAATCAGTTCAAATGTAGAAAGCCTGAAAAAATATTCAACTTACTCTATCATTTTATTTGCCTTAGGTTTAATAACGCTTTTAATCTATCTTACTTCTTTAGCGTTATTTTATTTAAATCAACAAAAAACCTTGTATGGATATATTGTTATTTCTTTAGGAATACTGCTGGTAAGTGTGCTGGTTATGTTACTGCACTACATCCCTGGTTTTGACGACTTGCTTTTTTTTGATCCTACTCTATATGCTTCATCACGGTTTTTAGGTTCAATTGGCGATTTGTTTTTACACCTGGTTTTAACAACTTGGTTTACGGCATTTATTTACAGTAACTTTAAAATTGAAATACTACAAGGCTTAAAATCGAATACCAAATTACTGGTGTTTTCAATTGCACATTTAATTTTGGTTTTAGCTGCCATTTACATAGCTGGTTTAATAAAGAGTATTGTTATAGATTCTACTATCAATTTTGATGTACGTACTTTGTTTGAAACAGAAAACTTTTTTAACCTGCTGTTAGCATTCATTTGCATAATGCTAATGCTAAGTACCTTTTACTTTTTATATCAAACCGTATTAAACATTTCTAAAACCTTAGGCATCTCATTAAAAACCCGTATTTTATTGGTGTTTGGCATTGTTCCTTTAGGTTTTGGGCTTGAGTATATTTTAGTTTCACTTATTAATTATGTTAGATATTCTGAAACTATATTTAATAATGGATATGCAATTAATGGCATCGATATAAAACAGCTTTTTGCGTTCATTTTAATTATAGGAGCCTATGTCTTTCAAATGTCTGAGCGTCGCAGTATTAAACGCGATTTCTCTTTAAACTTTACATTTTTGTGGTTATCGTTTAGCTGTCTTTTTGCATCTAGTTATATTTATATGTTAGATGCTCGAAAAGAAAAAGTACATCGAAAACAAATGATTTTGCAACTTTCGCAAGGTAACGACCCTAGCACCGAAGGATATTTAAGTAATAAAATTCAATTAATTGAAAAAGACCCTTATTTCCCTGATTGGGTAAAAGATAAATTTAAATTTAAGAAAACTTTAGACAATTATATTATACGCACCTATTTTCAAGATTATGTAAGTGGTTTTGACATTACAACGCACATTTATAACGGATCAGGAAAATATCATATAAAAAGTACCGGTACACCTCGAAATGACTTATTAGAAAAGAAAATTTCTTCTGCCGAGCAAACTTCTATCAATGAAAATTTATGGCGTTCAGTTACCCGAGCCAATCAATATGAATATTTAATTGAATTGGAAATTGAAGACCCCGATAGCAAATCTAAAGTTGCTTATTTATATATTGAAATTATACCAACTGCAATCGAAAAAATATTGGTTTATCCTGAATTGTTACAAAGTAAAAACAGAACTAATAGAAATGCCAACATTTCTGATGAATACAGTTATGCCAGATATAAAAAAGACAAATTTGATAAAAAAGCAGGTGTTTTAAGTTACATACAAAAAGGCGATTATAATTTTCCAATAAACTTTACGCCTTATTTTTCACCTCCTCAACAACCTTTCGATTTTTTTGACAAAGATGGATTTTCTCATTTAATCTATAAAGTAAAAGCGGAGGAAGAATATTTAGTTTTATCTAAAGAAGTCTTTGATCTGATTGGTCCGATTTCACTATTTTCTTTTGTTTATTTAATAGCAATTGTACTTTTGGGTTTGGTTTGGCTTATCTATTTATCCATAACCAGCATCTTATACAATAAAAATCCATTTACCTTTTTCTTATCTTCTTTTAGAAGGCGGGTAAACTTATCGATGTTAGCCCTTTTGTTGTTTAGCTTTTTCCTTACCGGAGTTATTATTACCGTATTTTTAATTCGTCAATTCGATAATGTTGATAAAGATCGTTTGCTAACAAAAAGAGACGCCGTAGAAATTAGTTTTAAAAACGAAATTGCGGAACAACGCATTTCAGATGGTAATTTTATTGCTAAAATAGATTCTAATTTTTTGAATAGAGTTCACAAATCAAGGCTTTCTTTTGTAGATCAAAAAAAGGAAATTAGAAAAGAATTGGTAAGAAAGCAGCAACAAATGTCGAGTACTTTAGATAGTTTAAGCTATTCCATTTCTAAAGTGCATGGGGTGGATATCAATATTTATAATCCAAAAGGAAATTTAATTGGATCTTCTTTACGAACCGTTTTTGATAAAGAATTATTGACCGAAAAAATAAACCCAACCGTACTAAATAGGCTGGTAAAAGAACAGAAACAAGATTTTGAACACGAAGAAAAAATTGGTGAATTGGCATATACGTCTGCCTACTTTCAATTAAAAGACAATATTGATGATAAATTGTTGGCTATAGTTAACATTCCCTATATTTTATCTGATGATAAAGCCTTGCAAAAAGAAGTAACTGATTTTATTTTGGCACTAGTTAACGTTTATGTCTTTTTATTTATTCTAGGCAGTATTATCGCGCTCATGATTTCGAAAACGTTGACCAACTCTTTAACTAAAGTGGGGGATAAAATGCAAACTTTCCGCCTTGGGCAAAAACACGACCCAATACAGTGGAATTATGATGATGAAATAGGCCGTTTAATCAATGGGTATAATCAAATGATTGAAGAGTTAGATGATAGTGCAAAAATGTTGGCACAGTCCGAGCGGCAATCGGCATGGCGGCAAATGGCAAGGCAGGTTGCTCACGAAATTAAAAACCCACTTACCCCAATGAAATTGAGTATACAGCATTTGCAAAGAGCTTTAAAAGACGATTCTCCTCAAGTGAAAGATTTGACAATTAAAGTAAGTAAAACCTTAGTAGAACAAATTGAAAACCTTGCCAATATTGCCTCTGTATTTTCGTCGTTTGCTAAAATGCCAAAAGCCGAAAATGCGGTGTTAAACATTAATGAATTGTTGGCAAATGTAATACCCTTATATGCAAGCAGCGAAGAGGTAATTGATATTAATTTTGATAAACCTGCTGAAAATTGGTTGGTTTATTCCGATAAAAACCAATTGGTTCAAGTATTTAATAATTTAATTAAAAACGCAATTCAATCCATACCCAAAGAAAAAGAAGGGATAATTGAAGTATCGAGCATAAGAAATAATGGGATTGTACATATTGCGTTTAAAGATAATGGAAGCGGCATTCCTCCAGAAATACAAGATAAGGTTTTTACCCCCAACTTTACTACCAAAGGTTCGGGTATGGGTTTAGGCTTAGCCATTACCAAACAGATTATTGAGCAAAGCGATGGTAAAATTTCATTTGAAACAGCAATGGATGTAGGAACCACTTTTTATATAGAACTACCAATTTACAATGAAATTAACACTTAGTGAATGCTTAATTTTCACGCGCTCTTTTTTTCTTTTTTCGCTTTTGCAATGCTTTCTTTTAAAGCACTCATAATATCAACTACCGGTGTATCATCTTCTCCATCGCTCATACTAACCGTTTCTTTACCTTCCACTTTATTGTTCACCAATTCAATAATCGCATCGCGGTAACGATCTTCAAAATCCACTTCTTCAAATTTGGTGGACAAGGAATCAACCAACGTTTGAGCCAACTTTAACTGGGTTTCATCTACTTCAGGTTTTTCGGGCAAATCCGGTACTTTATCAATACTCCTTACTTCATATGGATACCGTAATTTGTACATAATTAAACCATTTTTATGTGGTACTAACATCACCACATCTTCCCGGTCTCTTAAAATAATTCTGCCAATACCTGCTTTTTTACTTTTTATTAAAGTTTGACAAAATAAACTATAGGTTTTTTGGGCAACTTCTCCATTCGGACCAACAAAATACACATTTTCATAACGGCTTGGATGCACTTCGGCTAAGTCAACAAAAGCCTCAATATCGATAGCTTTAGTACTTTTTAATTTAATTTTATTGATATCTTCATCTGCAATAATTACAAATTGATCGGGCTCATATTCATAGCCTTTTACAATATCTTCTTTAGGTACTTTGGTGTTACAACTTCGGCAAACCTTATCATAGCCCACCGGTCCGTTATCTTCTTTATGGAGTTGCTTAAATGATATATTGCCTTTGTACTCTAAGGCATTAAAAATTTGTATTGGTATAGTTACCAACGAAAACCGGATATGTCCTTTCCAAACTGATCTCATACAATGTGCAAGTTATACAATTATTAATTATTAATTATTGAGTTGAAGAGAATCAGTTAGCTTATTTTTTTGTTTCCGTGTATTGAAATAATCTTTATTACCTGGTTTATTCGTGTTTGTATTTTGATTGTTTGGCAGTTTGTTTTTTCTTAAATTTTCACGCAAACTATCTACTGGTTTTTTTAACTGAATTTTACTAGGTTGAGTATTGGCTCCTTTTTTGTTTAATCGGTCTTCAACTTTATTAAGCCTGTCTTTAGTGTTGTTTTGTATGCGGTCTGCCTCAGTCCGGGCATTATTAACTGGTTGGTTCGGTTCATTGCCCTTCGGTTTAATATCAGAGTTTGGCTGCTTAGTCTGAATTTGTTGATCTTCTTGAATGTTGTTATTTTGATTATTTGTCTCTTTCATTGGACTTTGCTCATTGGTGTTTTCCTTATTTTTTAAGATATCCTTATTTTTTGATGCACCATTTTTGGTATCGGTTTCTTTTTGCACAGAAGAATTTGTGGTATTCGTTCCATCAACCGCATTTATCCATTGGGTTCTTTCTTTTCCTTTCTTTATAGCTTCTTCATGTGCTTTCAATCGCGGATCATTTTCTTCAACCGCCACACAAGCCGCGAAAAAGCCAATTATACCAATCACAGATAATAATTGAACTGCCATTTTTATTGTATCCATCATAATAATTGTATTTATTTTTTAAGACCTTTTAAATATAGAGCGTCACCTTAGAAATTTTGAAGGATGCATTTTTAAGTGCTGTTATATTTAAACAAATGGTAATCAATATGCTGAAAAACTGAAAGTGTTCTTATTATAAAGAAATTCTTCACAAAAATACCGTTTTAAAAATTTAAATAAAAAAAAACGGACAATTGCTGCTATTTATAAATAGACTTTCTATTTTTGCGGCGGAGGAATGGCAGAGCGGTTGAATGCACTGGTCTTGAAAACCAGCATACTCGAAAGGGTATCGGGGGTTCGAATCCCTCTTCCTCCGCTTTTCTTTTTTTATATGGTTTACGCACAGGCTGACACGCTCTATAGTGCTTACCTACCTCACCGCTTTACCAAACAGCATAATAATATTTGATGGAATTAAACACACTAACTGCCCTAGCACCAATTGACGGACGGTATAGAAACAAGGTAGCGCAATTAGCACCTTATTTCTCCGAATTTGCCTTAATTAAATATCGGGTGTTTGTAGAAATTGCTTATTTCGAAGCACTGTATAATTTACCACTTCCGCAGTTGGCATCAATTGATAAAACCTCGTTTGATGCCTTAGAAAAAGTGTATGAAAACTTTAGCGAAGCGGATGCTGCACACATCAAAAACATAGAAAAAACAACCAACCACGATGTAAAGGCAGTAGAATATTTTATTAAAGAAAAAATGGATGCCCTTAACTTAACCTCTTACAAAGAGTTTATTCACTTTGGCTTAACCTCGCAAGATATTAACAACACGGCGGTTCCATTAAGTATCCGAGATTTTTTAAATGATATATATTATCCGGCATGCCAGCAATTAATTGACCAATTACAAGCCGGTGCTTTACTATGGACTAAGCAACCTATGCTTGCCCGAACACACGGTCAGCCTGCCTCACCAACCAAACTTGGTAAAGAAATTATGGTTTTTGTACAACGCATCCAAACACAACTACAACAATTAAAAGCCGTACCCATTAGTGTAAAATTTGGTGGAGCAACCGGCAACTTTAACGCACACTTTGCCGCTTACCCTGCTATCAATTGGCATCGTTTTGCCGATCAATTTGTAGAGCAACAATTGGGTTTGCAACGCACCTTCCCCACAACACAAATTGAACCCTACGATAATATGGCTGCTTTATTTGATGCATGCCGGCGAATTAACACTATTCTAATTGATTGTTGCCGCGACATTTGGACCTATATTTCAATGGATTATTTTAAACAACAAATAAAGGAAGGTGAAGTTGGCTCATCGGCAATGCCACATAAAGTAAACCCTATCGATTTTGAAAACGCCGAAGGTAATCTCGGTATTGCCAACAGCTTGTTTAACCATTTTGCTAATAAACTACCTATCAGTCGCTTGCAAAGAGATTTAACCGATAGCACCGTTAGCCGAAACATTGGAGTTCCTTTTGCACATACTATCATTGCCTTTAGTGCTATACAAAAAGGCTTCAATAAGTTATTACTCAATCCGGCAAAAATAGAAGAAGACTTAAACAACAATTGGGCGGTAGTTGCCGAAGCCATTCAAAATATACTGCGGCGCGAAAATTACCCTCAACCCTATGAAGCCTTAAAAGCCCTCACCCGGACTAACCAACACATCAACCAACAAAGCCTTCATCAATTTATTGATGCACTTCAAGTTGACAAAACAATTAAAACTGAATTGAAAAATATTAACCCCTTTAATTATACCGGCAAATAATCTATCCTACTTTAATAAAACCATCAGAAAGTTTGACAAGTTTATATAATTCATAAATTAGTCTATATTTTTGCATTGTTTTTTTTGAAGCGAAACCTTGTGGCATTATAATAACCTTGGTCCTGCTTTCCGCTCAAATCCCGAAACATCGGGATAGCCCCTACAATTCTATCTAAGTGTCTTTCACCATAATGAATATCATTTATTCATACATTAAAAATAATTCAACATTCATTATTCGTTAATCGATATTCGTTATTCATTAAATGGTCAACCAAAAAATATCGAATATCGAACACTGAATTTTGATTGACAAATTTTTCCATTCTAAAAATAACACTTAGCTGCTAAACAACCCAATGCACTTTAGTGCTGTTGGCTTGGAAATCGGGGCTAGTTGGCAAACTTCGCTTCTTCGTAAAAAGAAAAATACAGGCACTCGAAAACTGAAAACTACCAACCACTTTGACAAACTTGTCTAAAGTTTCCTCAAAATTATTTCAACAAAAATTCTGGTTCCTTTAGTTACTGGCTCACTATCGGTTCTTAGAGATAATACTTTCTCAAAAAAGATGTCACCTCCCTCCTATCAGACTTTCTCTCAGAAGACTCTAATGAATCTTTTTAATTTGGCACTTATTTTACCAAAGATCATGCGTTCTGTGTTTTTTAATTGCAATCATTCAAATTACCGGTCCCCGTAATTCTTGAATTAATGGTTGGGTTACCTTTAAAACAAAGATCACCTGAACCAGCAATTTGCACTTCTAATATTTCATTAACCAAAACTTCACAATTGCCAGAACCTAAAATCTTAATATCGCATTCCTCAGAGGCTAAATCAAAACTATCAATATTGCCCGAACCATTAATGGTAATTTCGTGCGATTGCGTAGTACCTGAAAGTTTAAAATCTCCGTTGCCATTTACCGTTGTTGTGATGCTTTTTATATCATCACCCAAAGCCAAATCTGCATTCCCTGAACCCGATATTTTTAAATCCAACTCTTCAATGTTGTCAAAAGTGCCTTCCGTTTTTACATCGGCATTACCAGTAATATTAATGCCGGTTAACTCGGGCATGGTCACGGTAATTTTCAAGTTGCTCTTTTTCAAACCGGATACACATTTAACAATACCCACCTGCCATGTTCCATTTTCAACGGAGGAATCTTTTAATAATTCATCAATTAAATTAGGATAAGAAAAAATCTCTACCATTTGCTCCTCGCCTTGTTTGATAGTTAAATCAAAGGCTCCAAAAATGTCAAAAGCATCAATAGAATCTAATTCAATTACACGGGTTTCTTTTTCACCTTCGCCGCTTAAGCAATCTATAAAATCATCGCAAGCAACATTTAAAGAAATAAAAGTTGCCAATAGGCTGCAATACATAATATTTTTCATGACTCGTTAATTTGTTATCCAATTAAAACGTGCGGAGTTTAGGTGATAGTATGGCAAAAATGTTAAAAGACGAATTGGCTATGCCAACTTTAACCTATGCTTAAACCGGCTTTTCAGTACAATTTTTTCCATTATTATAATTGCAACAATGGCACATACAATACCGGCAAGTACATCAATAACATAATGATGATTGGTAAAAACGGCGGTAAACCATGTTAACCCCATATAAATAAACAATGCATAGCTGAACAATTTCAAATTAGCCTTTCTTGCATAAAAAAAAGATAAGACCGGATAGGCTGAATGTAAAGAAGGTACTGCCCCAAAAACATTAAAACTTTTAGCATAAATACCTTCAAAAACCGGTATGCCTGTAATTCGATCAAACTGATTTAAGCCTGCTGCACTACCTTGTGTATTTAGGTAAAAGTCAAATCCATATTGTTCAATATACCAAGGCGGAGCTGCTGGATAGAGATAGTACACAACAATACCAATTATATTGGTTAACAGAAAGCAACTGGTAAAAGTGAGTAACATTTTGTTGCTTTTGAAGTAAAGTACCGTGCATAATAAAAAGGGAATAGGTATCCATAGTAAATAGGTAAAACCGGTAATCAAATGTAAATAATCTATATTAAATTGTTGCAAATATTGATTAGGGCTTATCGTTTTCCCATTTGAGAACACACCAAACAGATTAATTTCGGCTTCATATAAATCTTTAATATGCACTTCAGTGAAATGATTGCTCGGTAACACACGTAAAGCATCTAAAAACCACCAACTTAAAACCAAAGGAAATATACCAATTACAAACCGGTGAGTACCTTCAGTTAAAAAAAACAGCACACTTAAAAAAAACAATAATAGTAAATGATCGGACCGGATACCCATACTACAACCTATTGCAATTAAATAGGCAAATAATATGATTAAATAGATAAGAATGCTTTTACCACTAAACCGTTTGTTCATAAAAATGACTGAGTATTTCCTCCTAATTTTCTCTTACCAAAGGCAAAGTAGAACACCTTAGCAAGCCATTAAATTTAGAAGTCTCGGTATAGGTTACCTCATAAACGGTATAGTTTCTTTTTTCTAATGCTTCTTTTAAAGCTATAAACGATTTTTCAATAACTACCTCCGTTGGTGATATAGAAAATATATTGGGAAACATCCGGTTTTTTTGCGCTTTAGTAACCCTAATGAGTTGCTCCTCTTTAAATACCTGAAAAATTGATTCTGGCTTTTGTTTAAATCCGGCTTCGTAAATAATCGCTTCATTTTTACCAACCGGCTGAAAAATGCAATCTAAATGTAAAGCATTTTCATCTGGATTCTCCTCATCTACCTGTAAGGCTAAACCATGTACTTGTTTATGCGGTAATTGGTTTTGTAAAAATTCAACGCCTGCCCAATTGGTTCGTTCGCCTACCCCAACAAAAACATGTTCGTGGTGTACAATTACATCTCCTCCTTCTATAATCGTTCCCTCTGGTATCTCAATAATTTTATCTTCTTTTACTAATTGATTGATTTGCTGCGCTATTCCAGCAAATTCCTTTCCTCTTACCGGATGCTTCATATTCGCTACAAAAAACCAATCATCAATAACAAAACCAATATCGCGTGTAAAAATTTGTTCGGTCTCCTTCACATTTTCGGGACGTAATACCTCAACATTAGCTTGAATTAATACGTTTTCAAACGTTTTAATTTCTTGTTGAATGTCCTCGTCTGTTGGAAGTGAATTCTCTTTGATGTGTTTTCTAATCAATGGGTTAATTCCATGTACTTCACCCCGGTCATCGGCAATGCCTAAAATTACTTTTTTCAAGGTAGCCGTTTCGTTAGTTACCTTTAAATTGATCTTCATTATATTTTATTCCTTATTTTTACAATTTGCAAATAACGTTATTTTAATGGTATATCTTTGTCAAATTATTTACTGAAACAAAAAATAAGATATCATGATAAACCAAATTGCTATTAAATCTTTATTTTATACTGAAAGAACACCAGATGAAATTTTAGTTTTTGAAGACTTTGACACCGTTAAACAACAATTTTATTATCGACCAATTGGTGGAACAGTTGAATTTGGTGAAAAAACAACTGACACCCTTAAACGAGAAGTGATGGAAGAAACCGGACCAACGTTGCTCAAACAACGAACCCATACCACCTGCCCTAATTCAAGTTATGCGTAAAGCACTGAATAAAGTTCCGGAAATGAGGTACGCAAATGCCAGATTACTTTCAGATTCTATAAATAAGGTGATACAGGAGAAGTAAAGTGGATCAGCAAGTGAAGAATTCACAAATTATACTTTATGACGGAATATCTCTACTGATAATACTGGAAGCCAATATTCAAGCAATTTACGAATTTTCCCCTTTTCCATTTAAATTCGTATCGCTTTACCAAAAGTAATATATTACCATTCAAGGCATACACAATGTGTATTCATTAATCGTCGCTATGAGCAGCGACTGCGCATATACGATACCCTTAGCAGTAATGAAGAAAAATGAAAAACAAACTTCTACTAAAATTTGGGTGTTAATTAATTTAGGTTGTGGCAGTAACAACTTATTTCAGCAATTACTAACCAACCTAATTAGTGGATTGAAACCGTAACTGATCAATTTGGTGAATATGATTTACAAATTGTCGATGTAGACGGGTGAGTATGGCACAACGAAAATATACAGATCACCGAAGTAAATCAATTGCATCAAATAGCTGAAATAAATGTGCCCTTTGGTATGTATGATGCTCAACAATAACATCCCAATCACTCATTTTCAAAACAATTGATTTTAGGTAGATAGTAGTTTAACTTACAATCAACCATTATACAACCTGGATTTTAAAACTGCCCGAGATTCGGGTTTTTATTTAATCATCGATCTTTTTCTATTTATTGGTAGCTTACACAGGTAAAACACTTTTGATTTTTCGAAACATTTATCTTATCTTAGAGTAAATTAATTTTCATAAAATAAAAAAACATAAGATGAAAGCTAAAATTAACTGCACATTTTTTTTATTAATTATTAGTTCAACACTCCTCATCGCACAGTGTGATACTCCCCCGTCCTTTCTTGATTTTCCATCAGTGGCAGATACCAATTCAGGACCAATTCCATTAATTGGAATTCCAGAGGGAGGCGTTTTTTCTGGCAATGATGTTTTGTTTAATGCCTTTAATCCTAATTTAGCAGGACCTGGAATACACGAAATTACTTATACTTATACCGAGCCTGTTTCAGGCTGTATAACGACTGCAACAGCAACCATTTTAGTTTTTACTTATATTGATGTTTGGGTTAGTTACCAGTTAGGAACCATTCAACCGAAGCTGAGTATAGCCAATGAAACTTTTATGGAACAATTGGGTAATTATCAAGTATTTGTTGCTGATTTAAATGGACGAATTGTATACCAGGATAATATCGAACTTACCAACGCTTTACAATTCCCTCAGTTTAATGAACTTAATTTACCTCAAGGTCAGTATATTCTTTCTTTTCGAAATCAACACCATTCTTTTTCAAAGCAAGTTGTTTTGGGTAGATAAACTTTCCCGATGAAAGAATCGGTTTGTTCAATTTAATTGCACGATCAAAAGCCAAAGACGTAATTTTAATTAATGCCGATCGCAATATTGGAGAAATTTAAAGGATAGAATGGAAACGAATGTAATAACTTATTTATGATGTTACCTTCAGTGGATTGAACCATTTTTATAGTTGAAAGAAGAAGCACTAATAACTTTTTAAAAGTAGTTTGTCCTCATTTTCAACCGCATGTTCATTCAAAAATTGGATAGTTGACTTTGTAATAGTACCTGCATAAACCGCTGGTAATCGATGTCCCATATCGTCAATAAACAATGTTTTGGCATTGGGAATAAGGGCAGCACATTTTTCACCGTGCTCAAATTTTACCAAAGGATCAGCTTTTCCATGAACAATAAAAGCCGGTATCTTCAATTGTTGAAGTGCTTCAATTCTCGAACCAGATTTTTTTATGGCATAACTATGATGCTCTTGAGCATGTTTATTGTTTCCATTTCTTCTGGTTATTTCATATAAAAATTTTTGCAACATTAACTTTGTATTGATCGAGTTTTGATGTTTACCGGCAAGTAAATATACTATCGACAAATAAAATTTCAACTGATTGTTTAGTTGCTTTAAACCTAATTGGTAGGCTATAAAAATCAAGGCAAAATCAAAGGCAAATTTACGAGGCAAATTAACCAATTCAGGATCGTGAAAATAGGCGGACGACATAATAGAGGTTAAGGTTTTCACTCTTTCAGGATAATGAATGGCAATACTTTGAGCAATCATTCCACCCATAGATTTGCCAATTAAATTAAATCGTTCAACCTTTAATTCATCCATCACGGCAATCAAATCATCTGCCATATCTTCTAAAGTATACTTGTTGTTTTGCCAATCGCTCACCCAAGTTGACATACCACTATCGCGATGATCTACTCGAATAATATGATAACCGGCATCCAAAAAATCTTGTATAAAAAATGGAGGAAAAGCTAACATGGATTCCGTTAGCCCGTGCAACATAACCACAAATTCATCCCGTTCAACATCTCCTTCAATATATTCGTAACAAATTTTTATATCTCCATTAAAAGCATGACCAACTTCTCCTTTTATCAATTCAGGCAAAGGTTCTTTATGCAGTTGGTCAATCACCTCATCAATGGTATTGTTTAACTTGACATTTTTGAAAAAATATCCATACACAAAAACTGCCACCACTAAAAAAAATATAATAATAAATATCATTATTAATAGATATGTTGTATTTTAAATTTTTGTAAATGTAGGCAGTTATAAGCTTAGATACAAACGCTCAGCCTAAAGAATTGTCCTTAATCGTATTGATATTATAAATATTTTAATTATCTTAAAACAAATTTTATCTATGAAAAATCTGATTAAAAACATATTCATTCCTTTGCAAGCCTCTTTTTTTACAACGCCTTTCATAGCCAACGCAAATGATGGGTTTACTTATGTATAGCCTAACTTAATAAGTATAAATTACGTTTTTTCTGGATAAAAAAGACACTTTTCATAATTTATATCTTTTTTATACTAATCCTACTTTTTTATATCAACAACTAATTTTTCAATTCAAGCATTTTCTTTTTCAATTTTTCTGTAAAAAATTCTATCTATCCATCCCATCTTATAATTTTGGGGTACAAAGTTTAACTCTTTCAAAGTTCTATATACTCGCAATCTAATCTTTCTTTTCTTATCCTTTAACATTGTTTGTAAATCTCGCATTATTGGATAAAATGCAGTTCTCTTCTCTATGGAAGAAAGCCAATCTCCAAGATGTTCAAGGGCAATTAGTCTAATTTTTAGGTGCTTACTCCTAATGTATTTTGAACATGTTTTGACTACTTTTTCGCTTAGTTCTTTATGAGAATCTTTATACATCCAAATAACAGATAAATCATAAAGATTACTTGCAAAACCATATTTTTCTGCCAATTTAAATCCTCTTTCATATTCTTCGGCAAAAAATGCATCCCATACAATTGAATCATCTTCTTCATTTAGTATTAATGATTCGTAAATAACTTCAATATTATGCTCAAATCGAAAAGTATACACTTGTCTGAAATCTTTGATAAAGGCTTCCTTAGTGGTATGAGCTAAAATCATCGGAATTTTTGCTCTAATCTTTTCTTCTACCTCATCATCTAAAAGGTAATCATCTTTCACAAACTCATTTATCTCTTTCAAACTGTTCATATATTATTGATTTAAATTTTTCAAAATTCTATCATTATTTAAAGGCTATATAATAAACGTCAAATTGCATCTTTTTTGTATACCCTCTACTATCTAAACAAGATCAAGCGACTTAAAGTTTCGTTTCTAAAAAAATAAGGTTGTATATTACTCTCCATAATTTATATTTATACTTTGACAAATAGTAATGTGCTAACACCCACCTGGAAAATAAAATTGATTTATGCTTTAGGGCAGTTGGGTTGGTCGTTGTGCGCCTATGCAGCCACCAACTTAATTACCTACTTTTATTTACCGCCCGAAAGTGGCGATACCGCTATTTTTCCATCCTATATTTATCAGGGAGCCTTGTTGGGTTTTGTTACAGTAATAGGTTTACTAACGCTTAGTGGCAGATTTTTTGATGCCATTACCGACCCGCTAATTGCCAATTTGTCGGACAGGTGGAAGCGATCATCTGGCAGAAGAACGCCATTTTTAAAAATGGGTGCTATTCCCTTTGCCGTTTTTTCGGTGCTTATTTTTGTGCCTTTAACACCAACGGAAAGTTTGCTCAATTCGCTTTGGTTGGCTTTTTGTTTGTTGGGTTTCTTCTTTTCTATGACGGTTTATGTAACGCCCTTTACCGCTTGGATGAGTGAGTTGGGTCATAATCCCAACGAGCGGTTAAACCTTTCCACTTTAATTTCGGTTACTTGGGCATTGGGTTTTGCCATTGGTATAACCATTCCCTTAGTACAACAATATTTCGAAAATTTCTACCCATCTACAAAGGCTTTTCAAATTGCCATAACCATTTACGCCGGAGTTGCTTTGTGCTTTATGTTGTTGCCCGCTTTGTTTATAAACGAAGTTAAATATAGTTTAAAGGGCAGCACTAACTTAACGGCTTTCCAATCTGCCAAAATCATTTTAAAAGATAAAAATTTTAGAGTTTTTGCTTTGAGTGATTTTTTTTATTGGATGGCTTTAACTTCCATTCAGTTAGGTATGGTGTATTATGTAACCGTTTTAATTGAGCAAGAAAAGGGGCAAATTACGTTTTACTCCGGTATATTGTTTGCTATTAGTTTTATGTTTTATGTACCCATTAATTTAATCACCAAAAAGGTAGGCAAAAAACCGATGATTAGCCTTTCCTTTTTGGTATATATTGTTGTTTTTCTGGGGATGCTATTTATTGGCAAGTTACCCGTTCCTGAAAATATACATTTATTAATTTTGACCATAATTGCTGCTTTACCCATTGCTGTTTTTGGCATTTTGCCTAATGCTATTATTGCCGATTTTGCAGAAGCAGATGCCATAAAAACTGGCGAAAACAAAGCAGGGATGTATTTTGCGGTCCGTATGTTTATGATGAAGTTAGGTATTTCGGTCACCAACTTTGTCTTTCCAGCCTTATTAATTTTTGGAAAAAGTACAGAGAATGATTTGGGTGTGCGCTTAACGGCAGGTTTTGCCTGCTTAATTTGTATAGCAGGCTGGCTGGTTTTCAAACAGTTTAAAGAAGTAAAATTAGATAAAGCTATTGAAAGTTGAATTTAAAAAAGTCCATCATTTAACAGGACATCAGTCTTCTATTTTTGCCTTGTGTGCCTATAAAGAGTCGCATCAATTTGTAAGTGGCGATGGCGGTGGTTATGCCGTTTTGTGGAATTTAGAAGAAGTGGATAAAGGCATTGTTTTGGCTTCAACGGGTTCTAATATTTTTGCTTTGCATTTTTATATAGACTTAAATGTACTGCTTATTGGCACTATGAATGGTCATATTTATTTTGTAGAGGTAGAGCAGAAAAAAGTGTTAGCAGAATTGCAACCCGCCTGCAAAGCAGTCTTCGATTTTTGTAGGGTAGACAATTTAATTTATGCCGGTACAGAAAACGGTAGCCTATTGGTGATTGATGTAGTTCAACAAAAAATTATCCAACAATATCAATTAGCAGCAAAAAGTTTACGGTCCATTGAATATTATGCGCCACAACACCATTTAATTATCGGTTCAAGCGATCATCAAATATATCGTTTTGATCTCGATCAGCATAAAGTGATAAGCACATTAAGTCATCATCGCAATTCGGTTTTTACCGTTTGTTGTTTAGATGACACCACAATTCTATCCGGCTCCAGAGATGCGCATTTAAACATTTGGCAAAATGATGAATTGTACAAAAGTTTACCCGCCCATAATTACACTTTAAATCATATTGCGGTTTCTCCCAACCGACAATTATTTACAACTGCCGGCAAAGACAAAAGCATTAAAATTTTTGACGCTTCTACTTTCGATTTGATCAAAGTTATTAATTCTGGAAAAACGGCTATGCACACCAACTCGGTCAACAAACTCTTATGGACTTCTTACCAAAATTATTTAATTTCGGTTAGTGATGATAGAGTGGTGATGGTTTGGTCGATTGATGAGTTGGTTGATTAATCACAATCTTCAATAGCAACTTTCAACTTTCCTCCTTGTTCTACTTTAAAACCCTCGTCCAACCTAACTCTACCTTCTGATTTTAGTTGAATATCCGCCCCATTGCTAACGGTTCCATTAGAGCTTGTTAGTTGTTCAGATTGATGGGTTTGGCTTCCACTTAAGGTTTGGTTGCCAAGGGTTTTATTAGGTGGACAACTTTCAACAGCACTACAAGTTTGTATTAAATTTAAAACTTCATTATACGAACCACCCATCAACAATTGCAGCAAAGAAGCATCTACACAAAGCCAATTTTTTAAAATTGTGTAATACACATCCCGGTAATCTAACTGAAAAGGTACGGCAACATCGTGGTTATCTAAATCAACGGAGCTTAAATTTAATGGTGTTCCATAATATCCACCTGAAGTTAAACCTTCACCAAACAATAGCATAGAACCGGCATTACCATGGTCGGTACCTCTTGAACCATTTTCCCTGATGTTTCTACCAAATTCTGAAGTGGTGATAGTTAAAACTTTATTGGCTAAACCAGATAATGATAGGTCATTATACAATGCACTGATTGATTCCGCTAAGTCTTCCATTAAATGCTGATGTGAAATGGCTTGTTGATCGTGCGTATCATAGCCATCCATATCTACCATAAATATTTTTGTACCTAAATTCCCTTTGATTAACCTTGCAATCGTGCTCAATTTTTCGCCCATAAACCGGTTTTCCCAATTTACTGTATTAGGATAAGTTACTTGATTAGAGGACGCATCAAAAGCATCTTTAATTACACTGGTATAATGTTGTGTGCTGTTGGCTATTGATCTTACAAAACCTAATTCTGAACCATATAAACAATCAGGTAAATTTTGAACATCATAAAGTGTACCCGACTCCACAATTTGATTGAGCGATTCAATTGATTTGATTAAATATGAAATATTTCCATTGCCGGTTTCAAACATCGTATCTGTATTTGAACCGATATGAATAGCCGGAGGAACAGCAGGCAAATTACTTAAATAGTTGGGGTAAATTTGATTGAGGTGTCTGCCCATCCAACCAGTTTCTAAACTGACCCCGCCACCGCTTGCAGTTGCCCAATTTCTTTCGCCATCAAAATGAGATTCACTCATATTTGGATAACCGACGCTGTGTAAAACTGCCATTGAACCATTGTTCCACATAGTATTGAAATTGCTTAGATTGGTGCTGCTTGCAGTTGGGTTAACCATATAATCCGGTAAGCTCCAACCTGCACCTAAATCGTATAAATTATTTTGTGGGATGGCAAGATTAGGTCTTGCGTTTTGGTAAAGACTATACTGTCCTGATGGTACAACCATGTTTAAACTGTCGTTTCCACCTCTTAATCTAATGATTAATAAAACATTATCCGTATTAGCATTGTTAATTAAAGGTATTAATGGATTACTGTATAAGGAGGATACAGCTAAATTATTCAACACTAAGGAGCCGGAAGTTAGCATTCCAAAAGAAGAGAGAAAACCTCTTCTGCTCCAGTTTTTATGATCTTTACCGTGCGCTTTTTTATTTTGTATAGATGTTCCTTTTCTTTTATATTGATTACACATAATTTTAATTTTTTTTTGTTAGGAACGATAAAAAAATAAATTTACCATCTGACTTTGCCATTATCCGATATACTTCCTTGAAAAGCCTCGTCTTAGCCCAACTAAGCCTGCGTTTTTCAACTCGTCTATCAAAAAATGACTTTATCATAGTTGCTAAATTTATTTTCTCATCATTCTTTAAAGTAGTTTATAATAGAGTTTTATTGAAGCTGGTATTCCGGCAAACGGACGATGTGAATAATCAGTTGTTTCACTTGATTGAACGCATCAAAATAACTCCAACTCCAATAACCTAAATCAAATTCTTCTTGAGGAAAAGAACCAGCAAAAATAGTGGCAGCCGTTTTCACTTCTAAATCGTTATTGTTATTTGGGTCTTCTTCTAAACTTCTGTCATATTGATAAAGGGTAGCCCTTTGTATAAAATGGTTCAATACAACTGTAGCAATTTCATAATTATCAATGGAGCTATTGCATATATCTTTTATAAAATTGACTAAGGCGGTTTGCTGGTCATTGGTTAATCTTGAATTCAACAAAAAACTAAGCCTTTCCCATCGGTATAAAAGTTGACTGGTTGAAAGCCAGGTATGATGTCCATCCCAACCACCTACATTGGGCGGGTTAAAAATGTTTTGTCCGTTTTCTCTTAATGTTCTATTTAATCCGCCAATAAAAGTACCCATTAAGTTGTTGGTGTAAGGTTGAAAAATATGCGGCACACTACAGGTAATCGGTTCGTCAATTCCAAGATTAATTCCACCGGTAAATCCGGCAGTTACAGTAGGGGCGTTATTTTGTATTTGATGAGAGCCTCCATAAAGTGGCGTATCGGTTAATTGAAAATTGACATCTCTAAAAAAACCAACAAAATAATCTGCCGGGCTTTTTACTTTACTACCCATAAAGCAAGTATCAAAAAAATGTTCACTTTTAAATAGCTGCCTGATGACGGGTTCAATTTCAAAGTTGTTATTCAAAAATGTAGTTTTCATTCCGTTAATAATTGAATCATCAATTTCTTCTGTATGAATAAATTCTTTGTATATTTTTCTACAGATAAAGTTGGCAATTTCGTTGGGCTTTTGTTGAAACAGGTTGTCAATAACTCCATCAACATCAAAATTATAAGTTTGCCCAAAAATAGTTTTCATTTCACTATCGTGACAGTTGACATCAAAATAAACAGGGGCTTGTGAGTCATCAGCAGTCCAGCCATTCGCCACACTAATTCGTTTAATTTTCCAACCACTTAAAGCTCTTGCTGTTTCGTGTACATCATTGAGGCTGCCATTGTCAGTATAGTTTCCAGGACCAATTGTAAACAATTCATATAGTTCGCGTGCAAAATTTTCATTGGGTGTATCATTTGGATTGCAGACCTCATTATTTCTACCATCTAAATAATTCAGCATGGCTTTGTCGGTAACTATAGCACGGGTGAAGGCTTTAAAATTACCCAAACCAAACTCTAACAGCTTGTGGTAATATTCATACATATAAATGATGTTCTGATATTTGCTTTCTTCGGTTACAAAGTGATTGTGCCAAAATAATGCCATTTTGAAACGCAAGCGATTGGGTTCTTCTGCTATAGCACGCAGCCATTCGCCAGCCATAAAAATGTCTCTGGTGTTGTATCTTAATTGTCCATTGTAATAACATTGGCTGGCAATTAGCATTTGGTCAAAATCCCAATTTACCCATGCTGGTATTGGTGGTAACGGTGTGTTGACCGCTAAGTCAATTATTTGATCGACCAATGCCGAAGGAGACATCTGTAGCCCTTGAGCAATTTCTTGTTGGGTTGCCCCGAAACCAATCCGGTTGTACAAATGTTTTATACGGGCTTCGTTCCAGGGTTTGATGGTGTTTGGTACGTAAATGTTTAAACTGTTTGTTGTACAACATGTATTCATATGTTTAGCGTTTTACATTTAAAAAATAGTTATATTCATTTTTAATTCAGCTAATTTCCTTCGGCTAATGCTAATTTTATGGCCATTTTTTAGGGTTAGAAAACGTTTATTTTTTAGATGGTATGATTGAATGAAATGTTGATTAACCAAATGAGATTTATGAACTCGTATAAATTGATCGCTGTTTAATTGTTGAGCATAATATTTTAGTGGTTTTGATTTTAACAGGGGTGTTGCCAATCCTTTGATAAAAAATAAGGTGTAACTTGATGATGCCTCTAAGCGGATAATGTCGTTCAACAAAATAGCTTTAACCTTTCCATTGAATGATAATAGTATTGATTTTGGATGCTCTCTTTCCCAAATATAATCTAATTTTGGTAAAGGTTCAAAAAAATATGGGCTTGGGTTTGGGGTAGATGGTATTGCTGATGAGCTGTTCATTTCATTAATTTTAAGTTGTTGAATTTATTTTAAAAAGAACTTAGCAAGTATGATGTGATACTTGCTAAGTTCGCAGGTGCTGTTTAATCTCGTCTCATTTGAATATTTTTTTCATCATAATAAAACACTCCTTTTATGAATGGTTAAGTTCAGAACTCCAGATCCAACGTAAAATGAACTGCAATGTAAATTGGAAGTTTGTCGTATAATTTCGTAAGACCTCTCCCTTCGGTCGAGGTGACAGTCACTATGTCATTTCGACCAAAGGGAGAAATCTTCCATTTAAAACGACTAAAGTTGAATCCTAAATTGACAGGAATTGAATACCAAAACCGTGGATTTTATTTTACGAATCAACAAGCTGGAAGTACTGATTTTAAGGAATGGGGTCGGGAGTTCTGAAGTTACCAAACTGGGATCGTTTTAGTTTATTATTCACAAGCCTGAATGTTTGCTGAAAAAGAAGTTGTGCCTCTTGTTGTAAATCCGCTGGTTATTTTAATTCGCTCACCTGCATTTAACTGAACTTCGCCTCCATTATTTAAACTCGCATTGCTTAAAATAGTTCGGTTTGCTCTGTGTGGTCCGTTGGGTAAATATTCCTCTAAATTGAGTATGGTTGTACAGGGGTTAAAATTATCGCAATTAATTATATTACCATATTCGTCGTGAATGGGAACCGCAGAATGCAATACTTCTACTTCTATATTATCTTCAACACCATTATCATCACAAACCTTTACTTTGTAAAAGCCCGGACTTAAATCATCAATCTCTTGCGTGGTTTCCCCGGTATTCCATTCGTAACAGAAATTACCGCTACCACCTACCGCACTAACCTTTGCAGAGCCAGCCTTAATACAATTTACGTGGCTTGCCGATGCATTCAATACAATGTTGTTTTGGCTGGGCGCTATACCACCTGAAGTTTCGTAAAAAGTAGAGCCTGCTGAACTATTGAGTTGACCATTGGCTTTGATCTTATTACCATTAACCCGTAAATCAATAGAATTGTCCATATCGGTATCTCCAATTAAAACTTCAACAACTACTCTGCAAACTGGATCATCTGTACCTATAATAGTATTAACACCATTGGTTTTAGTTAAACTAAAATATAATGTATTGCTACTCGCATCAAATTTTTCTAAATATTGTTGAGCTTGTAAAGATGAATTGCTAATATCAATGTAAGCTGAATTTACATTTAAATTGCCAAAGTTAATAGAAGCACTAAATCCGTGGGCATTAACATTTGCACTCTCCTCTTCTAAATAAAACTCGTATTCAATAATAGTTGGATTGCTGTTAGCTCCATTGGTTTCATAATTTCTTTTTAAATTAAATACCAGGCTATTGCCTAAGTTTTTAAAAGAGGTGAAACTGTGTGTGTTTCCTAAATTATCCCGCAACACATCAAAATCAGCTATATCCACTATACCATTTCCGTTGCCATCTTGATGTTTACCGTTTATACCATTTACAAAATTGGTCCAATCTTGGCAATCTTTACCAGTCCAATCAGTTCCGGTATCTGGCCGCACTATGCCAGTGCTTCCATAGGCTATACCCCAATAGAGTAAATCATTTATTTCTGCTGTTCCATTGTAATCAAAATCACCGGGCCAAACTTTGCTTATAACCGGGCCACAACTACCTGCACCGGTGGCACAAAAATCACTCCAAGTGGCATCAAGTCCATCTCCAAAAGTTACAGAATAAGTAGTGGTACAGAATTTTTTCAAACAGGCTGGATAACAACCTTCTAACTGATTACCATATGCTCGAAGAACATTTGTAATTGATAAATTACAAAGTTCAGGAGGAATATTACCTGTTAATTGATTATCGGATAGAGCTAAAAAGTCTAAAAGCACTAAATTGCCAATAGAGGCTGGAATTTCACCACTCAATTGATTACTATTAAGTTGTAGCCAATCCATTTTAGTTAAGTTGCCTATTTCAACAGGTATTTCACCAGTTAACATATTATGTGCAAGATTAAGTCCCGTTAATTCTCTTAAATTGCCAATTTCAGGTGGAATGCTACCAGTTAGTTGGTTGTTGCGCATACTTAATGATACCAGCAGCGTTAAATTACCTATCTCAATCGGAATACTTCCAGTTAATTCATTATGTCTTAATTTTAGTACCTCCAACAGCACTAAGTTGCCAATAGACGGTGGAATTTCACCACTCAAGTTATTATCTTTAAGTTCAATCTGTTTTAACTTGGTTAAATTGCCGATTTCAGCAGGAATTTCACCTGTTAGCAAATTATTATGAAGTGATAGATATTCTAATTCCGTTAGAGTACCTATTTCAGGAGGTATAATTCCTGTTAGCCCATTGCTACTAAAATTAAGTTCCTCTAATTTTACTAAATTGCCAATCGCAGTCGGAATACTTTCGAGATTATTACTACTAAGAAATAGTATTTCTAATTCTACTAAATTTCCTATTTCAGCAGGAACTTCACCAAATAGGTTGTTGGAATACAAATTTAAATTTCTTAATCTTTTTAGATTGCCGATACTCGGTGGAATTGTTCCATTCAAATTGTTACCGTCAAGGCTTAGCTTTGTTACACATCCATCATTATCTTCGCCAACCCCATACCAATTATCCATAGACAGATTTAAATTCCAAGTATTTGTCCAATTTGCACCATCGGTCGCATTGTATAAATCTATTAAAGCTAATGAATCTACAAGCCTGTTACAAGTTGGTGGAGAAGGTGGGGGAGGAGATGATTCACAAGGTTCTGCACCAAAGGCAAGTAAGGCAGCTTCTAAATTGATGTAACCGTCGCTGAGGCTTTTATCATTTAGATCGTCTATTTTATTTACCGTATTCATAAGGGTATTTTTTATAGTTGAAATGTCGCTATTCGGGTTCATGCCAATAAGCCAAACACAAACACCAACTACGTGAGGCACAGCCATAGAGGTCCCGCTTTTATAACCATAATTATTGTAGGGTAGGCAACTATAAATGTCTGTGCCGGGGGCTGCTATATCAACCGAAGTTGCTCCATAATTTGAAAAATAAGATAATTGACCTTGGTTATTGATAGAAGCTACAGAAATTACATTATCGTGATCATATGAAGATGGGTAATATGCATATTGATCATTATTCATACTATTATTACCTGCGGCAGCAACAAATAAGTGATTACTATTTTTAGCCCGCTCTATAGCCTGATATAAAGCATATGAATAGGAACCGCCGCCCCAACTATTATTGCTGATGGGCATGCCCATGGCAACCGCATAATCTAAAGCGGCTATGGCGGCATCTGTGGTGCCTCGTCCATCATCCGCCAAAAATTTTAAAGCCGCTAATTTTGCATTGCCGGCAACCCCTGCAATACCCAGCTCATTATTAATTGTCGCGCCTATAGTACCAGCACAGTGCGTGCCATGCGAATGCCCGTCGTTTGGATTATTATCATTGTTTACAAAATCCCAACCGATAAAATCATCTGTAAAACCATTTCCATCATCATCCACTCCGTTTTCATCATCAGGATCAAATACCCATTCACCATTTATATATTCTAACACCCTTCCGTCGCCATCTGCATCTTCACCTAAATTTTGCCATATTTTTTCAACCAGATCTTCGTGTCTCCAGTCTATACCAGTATCTAATATACCCACTACTGCTTCGCTTACTGTTAAGTTCATGCACCACGACTCGGGAAAATCTAAATCTACATCATCTGTTCCAGCATTTTGTTTAATCGTTTGACCGGTATTATGCAAAGGCCAAAGTTTTGGAAAATCAGGATCGTTAGGTCTTAAATCATCTACTGACCAAACATAATTAGGTTCCATAAATAATACATCCGGATGGTTTTTGTACTCTTCAATTAAAGCTAAGGTACTGGCTTTGTTTTGTGTTGGTAGTTCCCATAACTCCAAGTCGTTTTCAGTAAATTTTTTAATTGTTTTAGCTTGTAATTGATTTTTAAAACTCGTTTTCTTAGCTATTGCTTCTGGTTTCAATTGTATCAAAATTTGACCAGGCATAAAATCTTTTTCTTGAGCTAATAGGTTAATTGAAATAATAAGGCAGCTAATAATTAATACTTGAGAAAGGATACATTTCTTTTTCATCTTTTAATGGTTTAATGATTATTAAATTTATTTCATATTGCAATATTAGTCTATGTTTTATTTTCTTTTTTATACTTTTAGATGCGTTTGTTAACTAAAAAATAAGTTGTATTTTTAGTAAGTTATTGATTATCAGTATCATTAAGTCAAAATTTTATGCTTTTGTTATGACAGCGAATTATTTATTGATAGAATTGTTGCAAAGTTTTTCAGCTAAAGAAAGAA
>CALHDG010000067.1 GCA_938023075.1 uncultured Chitinophagales bacterium | reverse complement strand
ACTGAAGCCAGAGCAGAGATAGGTAATCAGCTTTGAAGACAAAAGAGCCTGACATCTCGCTACTATCTTCTAACATCTAAAATAAATAATATGAACGTAAACGTAATAACTCCAGAAGAAACTGTTTTTGCAGGTGAAGCGCAACGTATTCAGTTGCCGGGTTCATCGGGTAAGTTTGAGGTTTTGCAAGATCACGCAGCTTTAATTTCTTCTTTAGCCCATGGCGAAGTTAAAATTACTGCCGGTGATAGGGTTGAAAATTTAATGATTACGGGTGGCTTTGTAGAAGTATTGAACAATGAAGTAACCGTTTTAGCCGAAGGTATTGTTAAACAAGCTGTAGAGAAATAACAAGATATTTATCTTTATATGATGATATTGAGAGCAAGGAAATCCTTGCTCTTTTTTTATGTGCTTAAGTTTCGGTAGTAGTATTTATTTTACAACAACTTGAATATAAATTTTTTGCATAAATTGAAGTGCTCAATAAGGTTATTTAACTTAATTCAACATATAAAGTATAAAATCATCCAAGTGAACCTGTTCACTTGTTGTAGTAAAGTGGCCACGCTTTCGCTTACACAATAGAACAGGTTCCATTGGAACAGCCATTATTTTACTACCGAAACTTAAGTTATGTATTTAAAAAGTAGTATCTTTTTCCGAGTTAAAAGTTAAAGATGGACTATAATTATTATATTGAAATAAGAGCTGATAAAAGATTTGAAAAACCTTGCATTAAAGGTTCCAGAATATCAGTATACGATGTTTTAAATCGGTTATCAAATGGAATGAGCATAGATGAGATATTAGAAGATTTTGAGGAGTTAACTGAAGAACAAATTCGGGCATGTTTAGCATTTGCTGCTGATAAGGAGCGAAAAATTTCGGTTGCTACCTCCACTGCCGTCATCGCGGAAAATGGGCAGTGTAGCGGAACATTTATCTACGATCTCGCCTAAAGTTTCTCCGAACAGCGTTCAAGGGTTGGTGATTTTTAGGAGAGATGCCGGATAATTTGCTCCGCAAGATTTCCGGCATCACGTTCGTCACACTTACTCTTGTAGATTGTCATCCGCCTTGATTATCTTGTCTCAAAAGACAAAGCAATAATGGAAATTTCTTAACGCCTGCCTTTCTTACCCTTAGGAAACAAACCCGAGGTAGTTTTCGCTTTCTTCTTCATTTTAAACTCGCCCGTATTTTGATCGATGCCCTTACAACCATAGCGGTTACAAGAGGAAGCCATCACCCCAAATGCAAAAACCATCAATAACAATATAATTCGAGTAGATACAGATTTTCTATTCATGTTCATTGTAAATTTCATTTGATATAACTCTTTCCAACTGTTTTTAGTATGCACTAATAAGCTTCAATTAAACAAACAAAGCTCTTTAACACTTTTACTTGATTTTGCAGGTTTTTCTCCCGCAAAATATCTCCGGTCTTAAATTTTACAGGACCACTTAACCCATCTTCCATCAGTTGTTGCAGGTAATTAATCTTTAAAGCATAATTCACATTTTCAATAGGTATACCCACCGATTTTTGATCTAACTTAGCCGTAGTAATGCCAATAACATTACCCATTTTATTAAACAAGGCTCCACCACTATTACCGGGTTGCAAAGGAACTGAAATCTGATAAAACCGCAAATCATCTTGCGCACCGGTTGCTGCACTTATAATACCATCAGTCACTTTATAGTTTTGCCCCATTACCGAATTGAGTGGATAGCCAATGGTGTAAACCGGTTCGCCAATCTCTACATAATTTTCTAAGCGATAGGGTAAATCATCTAATGGTCTAAACTTAGTATCTGTAATTTTTAAAATAGACACATCGTGTTGAGGATCGCTAGTAACCCGAACTGCTGCGTAAGTTACCACGCCGGTCGTGCGCAATACTTTAACGCTAATTTTGTTAGAATTACCGACCACATGATGGTTAGTCGCAATTAAACCATCTTTATGAATAAAAAAACCGCTTCCACTTGAATGTGCTTTTTTTCTAACACGCGTATCGGGCTGAATGTTTTCAACAGGGTATAATTTTTTAAACCGGCTGATGGATTGTTTATCACTACCTACTTTTTTAAAGGCAACATAAAAGCCAATTTGATCTTCTAAATTAGCAAAAGTATACTGCATACTTTTGTTGCCCATATACCATTTTACGTTATAAAAATTAATCTTTCTGCTTGGTTCAAAAATCGCCTTTACTTCGCCGGGTTGCCAATGGGCAATATCCGATTTAATAATAATGGCTTTATAAACATTGTTGTATTTTTTGATGCCCAATTTATACATTGGCAAACGGCTATTTTCTTCTGATGCATAAATGCCTTCAATGGGGTCTAATTTATTATTCGAAAAATAGTTTTTTAAAGATTGTTCCGTTTCGCCCGTTTGCTCAACCTTAATAGTTGCACTTAGGCTTTGCTTTCTTAAACTGTAGCGAACATCAAAACGGTGTTGAAACATCTCCACCGGTTTCATTAATTGTGCGGCTACCCAAAGTTCATCTTCTTTCAAGTTTTTGCCAACGGTGTTTTTTAACTTCGTGTCGCCCACAAACTCATACAAAATTTGCTCTTTGGCATTTACCAACTGTATTCTAATTGCGGTATGCGGATGTTGAATAGACTTTTCTAAATTACAAACAATGGCTAAACCCGGGTCTTGCTTAAAATCATAATCTTGTTGAATTGCCGTTTCTAAACGATATACTTTTAAACCCGTTTGTTTAAACCGGGCTTCTACCAAATTGGTAACCTCATCATATTGATAAGGCAGTAATACAATTTTATACCCATTGAGTATGTTAAGTTGATTTTGCGCTAAGCCATTTATATGAAACGAGCAACAAACAATCAACCCCAAAAGCATATACTTCATGTAAACTTTCTAATTTTTAGAACAAGCTATTTTATGTTTGAAGCGAAACAACATCATTCGGTTTAACGGTAGTTCCACTTATTTTATTCGTTTTCGCATTGCAAAAATAACAATCTTAAATTCGGTACTCATTAATCGATATTGGTTAATCATTAAAGAGCAAAAACGTTTACACATAGTATTTATTGGATGAAGTAAACATAAATAAAATGGTTGTCACTTTTGCATTAATTATTTTTGAAGCGAAACTTTCAACATCATAACAACTTGTGGTCCCGCTTTCCGCTCAAATGCCGTTTGCTAACACACAAAAGCCAACGCTTCAACGGCATAACCGCTACAATCGGGGCTAGTTTGCAAACTTCGGTGCTTCGTAGAAAGATAAAAAAACGGGGCACTCGAAAACAGGAAAGCATCCATCACTTTAATAAACTTAATGTGCAACAGGTAAATTTATTTTTCCCCATATTCAATATACTGTTAGGCACATCTTAAAATTTTTTATAAATTTACCACACAAAGCCATCTTGCCCATAGTTGTTTTACATTAAACATCTAACTAATAGCAGTGTCTTAATTAAGTGACCATTTACTCCAAAGTTAGTATAAAGTGTAACTAACCAAAAAATAATAAAATGAAAAAATTATTGTTGATTGCCTTGTTGTTTGGCACAGTCGCTCAAACTACCTTTGCGCAAAACATTTTTAACAAAAAGAAAAAAAATAATGCCACTGAAAAAGTGGAAGAACAAGTTGATGAAGTTGACAAAAAAATTGAAAAAGAGGCTAAGAAACTAGAAAAAAAAGCAGACGATACGAAAGAGAAGGTAAGTGACATGAAGGATGACATGAAAGAGAAGATGGAAGACCTGAATGAACAGGAAGTAAAAGATGCGGTTGATCAAACAGAAAAAGAAATTGATAAAATTGATGAAGCCGCTGAAGCCCGTAAAGCCGACATTATGGAACAAATGAAAGCCAAAATTAAAGTGACTGAAGAAGAAGGCTCAATAAGTACAGGTTTGCAAAGTGGCTACGTAGTTAACATAAAGGGAGCAGAAACCAGCAAGTTAGAAAGACATTGGAAAAAATATTTAAAAAGTGCCTTTAAAGGAAAAACCGATTTAGATAAAGATGGTGAAATTTTAGCAGAAAGTGTTGACATTCCTTCGGTAGGTGGCAGCGTTAACATTTTTGCTAAAGTAAAAGAGTTAAAAGACGGTGCTTCGATAAGTGCTTATTTTGATACCGGTGATGGCTACCTAACCTCAACCAGTAATGCGGAGGGACATAAGTTAGTTGAAAAATTAATGTATGATTTTGGTTTGCAAGAAAGAAAATTTGCTATTGAGCAAGAAATTGAAGATGAAGGAAAAAGCTTAAAGCGCTTAGAAAAAGACTTGAAAAACTTGAAGAATGATAATGAAAAGTATCATAGTGTAATTGATAAAGCAAAGCAAGATATTGTGGAGAATGAACAAGAACAAGTTGAAAAAGGTGCGCAGATCAATAATCAATCCTTAATTATTGACGCCATCAAAAAATTATTAGACACTGTTGAATAAGTACATACAACTTTAAAAAGTAAAGCAACTGCCCTCTGCAGTTTGCAAAATTTATATTGAGCCACTTTGCCTGTAAGGGTGTTGTGGCTTTTTCTTTTTTTGGCTTATCAAATTTTTCTAATTGACAGTCGTCTATTTTTTAATTACTTTTATACCAAAGTATTTATCACCATGTGCTACGATATCAACGCTAAAAAAAGAGCGCTCTTAAAATTGGCTGAAGTAAGAAGTATTCAATTAGAACTTGATTTAATTTTACCAAAAACCAATTTGCCCTTATATCATAGTAGTGGTTTTAGCCACCCAAAGTTACCCATATTTACAGCTGATGGTATTAAAGTTGCCGCTTGGGGCTTGCTTCCATTTTGGGCAAAAGACAAAAAAATAATGAATAACACCCTCAATGCCCGCAGTGAAACCATGTTTAAAAAAAACGCCTTCAGGCAATCGGCTAAAAGTAAACGATGCGTTATTTCAATAGATGGGTTTTATGAGCACCATCATTTTCAGGGCAAAACCTATCCCTTTTATATTTATCGATCGGATTTGGAGCCAATGGCATTAGGTGGGCTGTATACCAATTGCACTTTAAATGGTGAAACTTTAACAACTTTTAGTATTGTTACGTGCAAAGGAAATGAGTTGCTTTCCAAACTGCACAATAATCCAAAATTATCATTTGGAGCACGTATGCCGGTTATTTTACCTGATGCTAAAACCATTGGCCTATGGTTATCAGATGATCTTTCTACAGAAGATGTGCATGCGCTAACCATACCATTTCCAGCCAATGCTTTAATATACCATACCGTTAATCGCTTGCGGGGCAAAGCCTACATTGGCAATGTGCCAGATATTGAAAAGCCCTTTGAGTACCCTGAACTAATTTATGATTTTGATGATGAGTGAGCTTGATAAACCAACTCTATATTGGTCAATTTATATTCATTAAGTAATGCGGAGGAAATAAATCTACTTTTTATGTCAAAGTCATTTTTTGATAGACGAGGCGAAAAACGTAGTCATATTGGGGAACCAAGACGAGGCTTTTCAACGAAGTATATCGAAAAATGGCAAAGATAGAAATGTAGATTTATTTTTGTAGCATTACTAAGCTAAGATAAACACCATCAATTACTTTTGCCATTTTGCCAATATCGAGTGTATGCATTTGATCGGTTTTTTTATGATAATTTTTGTTGCGGTAAAAAGCCGTATCTGTAATCATTAAAGCACTATAGCCAAATTTCCAATAGTTTAAATGGTCGGAATAATCTATGCCTTGCAAGGTTTGTGGACCAGTAAACATTTTCGTTTTAATGTCAGCCAGCTTTTTAAAGTTTGAACTAAAGGCACTACTAAATTTTCCCCGGTTAAATTTATTCACGACCGTAATAAAATCGCCCGTATTGCCATAAAACCAAGAGAGCAAGCCTACAGGATAATCTTGTGTATTTTTACGATTGTCAAAATAACCAATCATTTCTAAGCAAACCATACCATACACCGGTTGGTTATTATCTTTTAATGATTTGGCGTGTACATAACTCCCCATGTTTTCTGTTCTAAAAAAAGGGGGTTCTTCAAGTGTGTATGCCACTATTTCAATTCTGTGCTTGAGTTTTTTGTCTTTTAGTAGCCGCGCAAGTTCTAATAAACCAACCGTTCCGCTAGCATTATCATCCGCTCCTTCTTGGTCTCCACAAACATCATAATGCGCGCCACCGAACACCCAATTTTGAATGACGAATTTTTCCATTCGAAAACAACACTTAGCTGCTAAACACCCCCAACACGCTTTAGCATCGTTGGCTTAAAAATCTGGGCTAGTTTAAAAACTTCAGTTCTTCGTACAAAGAAAAACATCAGCACTCAACAATAGAAAAGTATCAATCAGTTTGATAAGCTTGTCTAATTATTCAACAACTAATTAACAATCATCTCGGCTTATAAAATGGCAATCCACACAATTGAGCTTCAACCGACTTTCCTCTTATCTCCACAAAAAAAGCATCTCCATGTTGTAAAGAAAAATCATTAATATAACCCATACCAATGCCTTCATTTAAACTCGGGGATTGTGTACCGGAAGTAACTTTTCCAATGGTTTCACCTTTGGTATTCAATAGGGCGTAATCTTTTCGGGGTATACCACGTTCTATCATTTTAAAACCTACCAGCTTTCGTTGAATACCTTTGGCTTTTTGCTCTTTTAAATATGCTTTTCCTACAAAATCATCTTTAGTTTTTAGCCTCGTAATCCAGCCTAAATTCGCCTCTAAAGATGAGGTGTTTTCATCAATATCATTACCATATAAGGCATAGCCCATTTCTAAACGCAAAGTATCTCGAGCAGCCAAACCGCAGGGATGTACTCCTTTTTCTAACAAAGCATCCCACAGCGGAGGTGCCCATTCGTTTTTCAAATACAATTCAAAACCACGCTCGCCAGTATAACCGGTTGCCGAAATAATTACCTCATTGGCTCCACCAACCGTGCCACTTACAAAAGTGTAAAATTGTATGGCAGATAAATCTACCTCTGTTAAACTTTGTAAAATCGTTTCACTTTCTGGTCCTTGAACAGCCAATAAACTCCATGCATCCGATACATTTTCTACCCTTGCCTCAAAACGATTGTGTTGTTGTAACCAATCAAAATCTTTTTGAATATTGGAGGCATTCACTACCAATAAATAGAGCTGTTCGTTTAAACAATAAACCAATAGATCATCTACAATGCCACCGTTTGGCATTGGCATACAACTGTATTGCGCCTCGCCGGGCTTCAATTTTTTAACATTGTTTGATGTAACATACTGAACTAAATCTACGGCAGTTTTACCACTTATTAGAAATTCACCCATATGCGATACATCAAAAACACCAGCTTTGCTTCTCACATATAAATGCTCTGCCTTCACACCTTCATAAGATACGGGCATAGCATAACCGGCGAATTCTACCATTTTGGCACCAGCATTTTCATGTTGAGCAAATAATACAGTTTTTTTCATTTAATTATTAAAATTGAATTCAAAATGTGAACTTATTATATAATATTTGCATTGAAAAGTATTAGGTAAGATATTTATGGCAATCGCATAAATTGTGTCCGCAAGTTAAGTGTAAGTAATCATCTTAACGGATTACTTTTTATTATGAGATTGCCTTACAAAATATTGAACAAAAACCAGAAGATGGTCTACTGAACAATTCGAACATTCAATCAATTAAAATATTTTAAGTTATCAAAAAATAGAAATTCATGCAAACAACATATAATATAAAAGGAATGACTTGCGGAGGCTGTGTTGCCCGCGTAAAACAACTAATAGAAAGTGTACAAGGCGTAACCGAAGCCAAGGTGCAATTAGAAAACCCACAGGCACAAATTACCAGCAACCATGGTTTGGATATCACACATTTGCAACAAGTGTTGGGCAAATATGAAATTAGTTCACTACAAGTAGTTGAGGAAGTAGCCATAAAATCTGAAATACCGGAAACAGCTACAGCCAATTATTTACCAGAAAAATCATGGCAAACCTACAAGCCGTTAATTTTAATTGTTTCATTTATCGCCGGCGTAACTTTATTAGCCCAATATCCGTTTACCGAATTTTCGGCAATGCTTTGGATGCGCCATTTTATGGCAGGCTTTTTTATTGTGTTTGCTTTTTTTAAGATGCTTAACCTAAGCGGTTTTGCCAATTCTTTTGCCATGTACGATGTACTTGCCAAACGCTCGAGCGCATGGGCATATGCTTATCCCTTTGTAGAACTTAGTTTGGGTATTGCTTATCTTATCAATTTTAATCCGTTCATAACCAATGTAGCAACCTTACTTGTGCTAAGTGTCGGTACTATTGGCGTGGTACAAAGTAATTTAAGTAAACGCCCTATCAAATGCGCCTGTTTGGGCGATGTATTCAACTTACCTATGAGCACCGTTACCATAATTGAAAATGTAAGTATGTTGCTTATGGCGGGTTGTATGTTGGCTATGCGTGTAGTTTAACAAATAAATTAGGCTAATTGTTGTGTTTTAGTTTGTTTAGCAATAATCAAAAACATAATTTAACAAGTTTATCTAAATCATAAAGTAGTTTACTCTTTTGAATAGATTTTTTTTAAGCAAAACGATTAGGCTTTTCATATAGAGTAGTCCCGCTTTCCGCTCAAATGCCATTTGCCTGCGCTTCAAAGCCACTCAAAATGGCATAACCGCTGCAATCGGGGCTAGTTTAAAAACCTCGGTGCTTCGTAGAAAGAAAAATGAGCGGCACTCTATAAACAAAAAAGTATCAACCACTTTGATAAACTTGCCCATATTTTTTTTATTTAATTGAGGTTTCTTCGTTCGGTTTGTAATTACCAAGTGATTGTCCGAAATTTATTCTACGTAAACCAATTGCACAACAATAATCATAGAGGGATGACCG
>CALHDG010000066.1 GCA_938023075.1 uncultured Chitinophagales bacterium | reverse complement strand
CGAAAAATCGAAGAATACTAGCCCGACCTTTTTCTTTCGAAAAAGCCCACCTCCTCAAATTTGAAGGGGAATTAGTCCGGCTTAACTTACACCGCAATATTGTTACAGAGCCTTTCAAAATTCATATATTTCTAAATCGGTTTTATGTTAACTTGCCCTCCAATTGCTCTAAGAACTTTCATTATAGTTTCGAATTGAGGTTTCGCTCCGTCAGATAATGCTTTGTAAAGACTTGGTCTACTTAAGCCAGTCTCTTCTGCTATCTTTGTCATTCCAATTGCCTTAGCAATGTGCCCAATTGCATTGATGACATCTGCATTATCTCCGTCTTCCAAAACCGTATTTAAATATTCGGCAATCATTTCTTTATTGTCCAAATAGTCAGCTATATCAAATTTTGAAGTTGTCATATTATTGTTTCTTTAACTTGTTCCATATTTTTTTAGCTTTCTCTATGTCTCGCTTTTGAGAAGATTTGTCTCCTCCAATCAGAAGAATAACAATTCTACCTTCTTTTTCTTTGTAATATACTCGATAACCTTTTGCATAGTTAATTTTTAGTTCAAAGATTCCGTCTCCAACTGGTTTGAAATCCCCAAAATGTTCTTGTGTTTCAATCTTTTGAATTCTAAAGAGGATTTTTGCTTTCGCTTTTAAGTCTTTTAGCTTTCTTAACCACTTATCAAATTCAGTTGTTTTTTCAATTAAGTACATTTAAGGCTTGTATCCATTCAGATACAAATATACTTTAACTTTCTATTTTGTCAAGATTTTTTTTGAGTGTGTCCTGCAAAGTTCTCGCTATTCATTTTTTAAAGGTGAATGATCAGATAATTCTATTTCGGTAGTCGGGTCAGGCATTAAACTGAAGAATTTTTTAGCCCTATCAATAAATCCGTTCACATCACCTTCATAAACTTCATTCAAAACAAGTTTGCATCCTTCTTTGGTTAAACAATCCATAACAGCCTTATCCCAAGCTCTTTTGCAAGGCCAAGAAGCAATCAATTTAGCAGTAGGGGAAGACGTTTGGTGTTCCTTAAATCTTTTATCAACGTCATCGGCAAATCCAATTTTTACTCGCTTTGGTTGAAATTCAGGAATTAGCTGAATGAGATAAAAGTATCCATAACTCCTATTATTGTTTAACAGAGATTTAGGATTTTCTTTTGTCTTGTAAAATTGAACAAATTTTTCGGCATCATCAGAAGTTAAACAAGCAACTAAAGCACCTTTGCTTGTTGGAGTCTTTAGTTTCTGTGGAGCCAAGGCTAAATTCACTTTTTTTGATTTAACATTTCGTCTTATAGTGTCAATACTAACTCCTAATTCATCAGCTATTTCTTTATATGTTCTATAGCTCGCCATCTATTTTAATTCTCCATAAAATGTTTTATATAGGTAAACTTTGGTAGTTCGCTTTTCAAAGATAAAAAAATATCTTTTGCTCATATTCAAACGTAGTAAACATTTTATACCGATTATCTTGAACTTGTACAAACATAATTATATTTTGTTGAGGATGAATTGGGTGTTTCTCTTTGTTGCCTTTTTTGGTGTCGCAATATTGAAAAATAGTGCAACGAATAATTAAGGTATTTAAGGCAGCATAAGCAACGATTAGTTTTGATTTGTTGATGGATGGATTTGAAGGAAAACTAACCTCTTCAAAATGGGCAAAGATTGCTAAATGTTCTAAAGATTCTGCTGTTCGAGATATAAACGACTTAATTGATAAAGGAATCTTACAAAAAGAAACTGCAGGAGGAAGAAGCACAAATTATGGACTGACAGGAATGCCAGCTGATAATAATGTATAAAAATAATAACAAGTTTATCAAGGTGGTTGATACTTTAGTAGTGGTCGCAATTTTTGCGACCAATTTTTGTGCTTGCACAAAACAAATTCATAATTTCTAAAACTACTTTTAAGTTAAAACCTGTGTGCTATTAAACAGTAATTGAGTCTTAGGCATTTTAGGGTCGCAAAAATTACGACCTCTACGGTCAAACTGCTTTGTTTACTGTTATATACGCTGAAAACAAATGCTGAAAAAATTGAGTAAAAAGTGTCAACTACTTTAATGTTTAGATAAACTTGTCAAAATAATAACAGGTTTATACCAATTGGATTATAAAAAGTGACACTAAAATTTTGAATTTATTTTGGTGAGATTCAAACACGGCATAGCCAGCAGCTTCGGCGAGTATTTTAAAACGATAATGCATGTGCTGAATTTTAAGTTCAGTATCGCCAACAATAAAACGAAATTTGTGTTACATTTTATGCCCATTTATTGCAGGCAATTTTCATTCATTTTTTATTATCTTAACTAATTCATCTAAGTTCTCAAAGTTTTCATTTTCGTCATAATAAAGATAATAGACTGGCTTATCCCATTTTTTATTTGCTTCCAAATTAAAAGTTATTACTTCACTTCTCATTTGGCGGAACGTTGTAGGTTTGACTTGTATTCCACAAGATTCTTCGTCATTCTCTGTAACAATTAAATCAATTCTTAATTCTTCATCTAAATACCCTTTGGCTTCTGAAACCGAATGATATGATAATAAATTGTTCAATTCTGCTGCTGCTTTCTTTTCTACAATTCCTCCTTTTAGAGACTGCACCACAAATAAATCATACTCCCATTGAATACAATCTTTAAGAGAGTATCTGTTTTCTCCCCAATATGTTTTTTGAGCGTTGAATAAATTTTTTCCGAAGTCTTCTACTGTTCCTTTACTTTTTATTCCACATTCGCAATCGTTTTCAAAATGATACTTGATTAATTCCACCAACTCCTCTTTACTTTTCGGCTTATGCACCTTAATTAATTTCATTACTGGTACGCTTTTATAAGGAGCTGAAATCCCCATCTTTCCATTTAATTCATTTAGTGGTCCGCCTGTGTAAGCCATAATTTTTATTTTTTGGTTAATTGCCTGCAAAATCGGGATATAAAATTTTGTTTCTTGTTGGTATATGCATTCTCACATCACTGTTGAGTGGAAAACATTTGGATTTTTTGATTTCAATTGCGAGCCAATTTTATCAAGCAAATTACTAGCCATCAACCCGTGATTAACAGGTATCATATGCCACGGCGAAAATACTCCCATAGTAGTATTCATATGTTTGGTCTTGCTACTGCTGGCTTAACGAAATATTCAGCTATACTTATTTTGTATAAAGTTGCGGCTTCCATTTACTATATTTCCTTGCAACCGTAAAATTACTACAAAATGATTTAAATTTTTGTTTGAGGCGAATAGAATTAACTAGTCTTTGAAGCCTTAACTTTGGTTTTATGGCTATTCCCATTGCTTGCAATATCCGAAAACTGCTCTTGCTTCAACTCCTTCAAATACATATTGCGTATTTTGTTAATTTGAAAATCTAAGCGTTCCTTTTTCCAACGTTTGGTAGAGATAGGGGGCAACACCAACACATCAATAGCTACCGAGCGGAAAATATTGCTACCCTTGGGCATGGCATCATGGGCATTTCTAATAATAACCGGCACAATAGGCACACCGGCTTGCATCGCTAAATGGAATGCTCCTTTTTTAAAAGGACCCAGCGAATAATCATTACTGCGGGTGCCTTCAGGGAAAATAATTAAAGAGGTTCCATTTTTAAGCGCCTCCACTGCCGGTTGCATCGCCTCTATGGCTTTTGCTTTGTTTTTTCTATCAATAAAAATAACCCCGGCGGCTGCCATCAATTGACCGATAACGGGCATCATTTTCAATTCTTTTTTGGCAATGCCCGTAGCATCTTTTCTAATTAATTTGGATACGATAAATAAATCGGTATTGCTTTGATGGTTAAAAATAAACACTGCCGGTCTATGCGACCATAAATGTTCTTCTCCTTTTACCACCATTTCTATGCCTGCCGCTGCAGTTACCAAATCGCCAACAGTTGCCATTAAAGCATTGGTTCCATCTTGCCACGAGTAGTTAATCAAGCCCTTAGTCAAACCCGAAAAAGCAGCTGGAAATAAACTACCCATCGCTAAACCGGTGCGTAAAATACCGGTAATGCTCGCGCGGTCTTCATCGCTAAAACGATAGACGTGCCAACCATTTTTAAAAGCCATTGCCGAGAGTTTCGCATCAGGGTTAACCGGTCGGGGTTTGCCCACAATTTCCATGAGCGGCATATCTTCGTGGCTATCGGTATAAAAATAACTTTTCGATAAATCTAATTGATGCGCTTCGGCTAACTGACGGGCGGCTTGGGCTTTCCCCTCTCCCCAACAAGCCGGGTCTATTATTTTACCCGTAAACTTACCATCTTTTACTTCCATTCGGGTACACATAATGTGTTCAATGTTTAAATCGCGGGCAACCGGATTTACCTGATAAGGGGTTGCCGCCGAAATAATGGCTACCGTATGCCCTTGCGCTAAATGGGCATTTACCAAAGCACGCGATTCCGGGTAAATTTCATTCGCCAAATGTTTTTGGTACACCTCTTCACCCAACTCAATAAATACCTTTTCTCTAATGCCTTTTACCCCTTGAACACTTACTGATGCCAAGCCGGCAAAATTGCCCGAACCTAAGGCATACACCATCACCCCAGCAAACTGACTCACAATTTCTTTAGCCGTAGCTTTACCACTCAACAAACGGCTTTGCGCAAAATTTTTGGCTGAAAAACTGCTGATCAAAGTTTTATCTAAATCGAAAAAAGCACCGATGTGTTTGCCGGCTTCACTTTCAAAAATAGCTTTCGTTAAGTTTTCTAATTTAGAACCGGGTACAATTTCTTTCTCTAACGGCACTTCACTTACTTCAACCGTTGGCTTGCTTAAGGTAATGGATTGTAACCATTTAATATGTTCAGAAATGCGATTAAGTTGATTTAAAAAAGCATCAATTTCGCTAATTTTGGTATGATGTTCATTAGGTATTAAATCTAAATTTTGAGCTAAACGAACGCCATTAATTAAAAATGGTTTTCTAATAGATTCCACCCGGTGAATCACTCCTTGCCAATGCAATTCTTCACTTAAAAATACACAATCGTTAATAAAGTCTCTTTCTATAAATGGCGTATTACGATCTCTGTTTTTTAAGGCAAAGGCAACTACCCGGTAAGCTTCAATATAATTTTGCAAAGCTACCGGAGCTAATATGGTTTTTCTTTTATGAAAGTAAGCCGTTATTTCTTTTTTATTACTTTGTATCAGCTGTATCCAATTAGCATCTAAAATATTTAGTATGGTTTCAACTTCATCAATAAAAGTTAATTTGCGAGAATAGAAAAATTCGAACTTAAACAAGTTGCGCAATTCAATAATGGTTGACCAAAAAATGGCTTCCCGGTCTTTTTTCAGCTTGGTCTCTGCGGCTTTTAGCAAAGCTAATTCAATAAAGGCTCTTTTATATAAATGATGAACCGACATATTAGAATAATAAGTCGCCTGCAAATAATTGGCAGAATTCAATACATATTTCGTTTGCGTTCCTGTGCCGTGTTGTAAAATTAAGTTGGCTCTTTTTAGCAGATTTAAGGCAGTTTGTACACTTTCTCCTATCGGTTTTCCACGGTCCACTAAGGCATCGGGTTTGTATTGCTCAATCAAATACATTAAATCGGCAACATCATTTTCAATAGCCCCTTTGTTTAGTGAAAATTTAGCCAGCAAAGCCGTGCAAACCAACGAAGCTGTAGTAACCGCCGTAATTTTATTAATTTTATGCACCAACTCAATAGCAAATTGAGACAGCTCACCTTCATAAGCCGCGGCATTGGTACCGGTATCAATTATAGCAACCGTTTTTTTATCTGTTACTTCAACCGATTCGCCAAAACGCAACGAAATTCTGCCTAAGTTATGGTTTAATCTTCTTACATATTGTACAAACCAGCTAAGACTTTCAGGCGTTTTATTGATGTCTCTTCCTTCAGCGGTCATATCTTCAACGTCTGGAATTAAATCGTATACTATAGAAACTGGTACATACTTGACCTGTTTGGTGGAAGCTTGTTCAGCCTCTCTAATATATTTTAAGATGCCCATTTTAGGCCAAACCAATTTACCGGTTCGGGAACGAGTTCCCTCCACAGCCCACATAAAGTGCGCCCCTTCATCTAATAAAGAAGCTATAAAATAGCGAAGCGATGCTTTGTATATCAAATCATCTTTAAAAGAGCGGCGAATAAAAATAACCCCATTTTGCCTGCCAAGATGACCTAAGCCCATCAAATCTAAATTAATACCAGCAAATATGGAAGGTAAGGGAATACCATGCCGGGCTAACACAATAGCCAACACAAACATATCCAAATAGGTCTTGTGCGTCATTACAAAAGCAATGGGATGTTGGCGAGCTATTTTGCTTACTGCTTTTATTTGTTGAGCATTAGTATCAATTGTTTTTTGGTAGCCTTTAAACAAAATATATTGCGCAAACTCTAAACCAATAACATTTGCCAGCGGTTGATGCTGCGTATGCAACTCCTTTAAACAATCTGCCGCCTCTTGATGAATGTGTTCATAAGGCTCATTCAATTGTTCTGCTATATGAATCAGTTCTTTTAAAAAAGCCGGATTATTTAAAATGTTACTCATTCTACAAAATGTTGCTGATATGGCAAGTTAACTATTTTATAAGATTTCTTTTCAAAAATAGAAACCAATTTTATTTTTCTCCGTATAACCTCCTCCTCATTATTCCAAAATTATCTACAAATTAACTCAGGATAGAAACACGCCGTTGTTTTGAACACAACCCAACTTGCTGTTGCTATGAACTAAAAATACCAGGTGCTGATGTTTTGGTTTTGTATTCATGATTTTATAAAATGCAGTTTTGATGAAAAGCTGCATTTTTTACATGCCTTTCATAACAAGTTTATCTAAACCATAAAGTAGTTTACACTTTTGCATAATTTTTTTCTTTGAAGCGAGACGAGTAGGCTTTTCATATAAAGTAGTCCCGCTTTCCGCTCAAATGCTGCGCCAACGCTGCAAAATCATGCGCTTCAGGCAGCATAACCGCTGCAATCGGGGCTAGTTTGCAAACTTCGGTTCTTCGTAGAAAAATAAAAAAAAGGGCACTCGAAAACAGAAAAGTATCAACCACTTTGATAAACTTGTCCCTTTCATGAAAGTAAAATATCATTCAAAAACATATGTAGACATATACACTACTTTATTGACAAATATCAAACACCGCTGTTGCTGATTTATCTACCTTAGTAGTCAGTCAAGCTAATACTGTCGGTTACTTTGGCAAAATTAGAACGATTACTTCGTTGGAAAACAGAGCTTTGGCTATGCCTGATAACCTCCACCTTGTACTCGTCCAAATTTTACTCAAATTTATCCGACACCATCAACTTTACAGACTACTAAGCACAAAACCCTCTTGTAAAAAAGTCCAAAATTCAACTTAGAAATGAAGAAAAAATAAAT
>CALHDG010000065.1 GCA_938023075.1 uncultured Chitinophagales bacterium | reverse complement strand
CAAGGCATCGCCCAATCCGGGCAAGAGCAACTCGCCTTAAAATCCTGCCAACTTTCCGGGAAAATATCAATGTCCACCTTAGCGCAAGCCTCGTTTAAAGTTGGCGGCAATTCCCTATTCAATAACTGCGACAAAAACAAGGGATTGTCATTAATCACTTCAATGACTTGCTTCGTTTCTTTCTTACTAAACAAAGGAATTTCAATCCTCACCCGGTACGGTGTCCGCCGGCTACCAGACACTTTTGCCGTAATCACATTCTCGTTAATTTCTATATCGTGCGCCCTGCCGGTATTGGCATAAGTCTTCCCTCTCGGCAAGCGATTCGAATCACTAATTTCATTAAAAGCATTCAACCACTGCTTGCCCCACCAAGTGGTTCCATAATTTTTTCTTGCCATACGTCGACTGGTTTGATTGTATGGGCATCCTTAAATCAGTTAAACACAATAATACTTAATGAAGTCGAGCATGGCTTAATTTTTTGCAGCGAAACAATCCACAAGTAATGAACACTTCATTTGCTAAAGGTGACATCTTTCTAAAAGGTGTCATCTTTGTTAACCAAGTTGGTCGAAAGTGTAATCTAACACAAGCCTTTTGATGTGAAGATTGTTTCATTCATTTAGACTTCGCTTTAAACTGTTTTGGTCGCATTCAACTAATGTAAAAATCAATGAAAAGATGTTTGGAAAAGGTGACACCTTTCAAAAAAGGTGTCATCTTTGCTATGCAAAAGAAAAGACATAGGAGAACTTATGAGTAAATTACGAGAAGACTACGGAAAAATTGGAAAGCTACTTAGTGCTTGGCATGGTGAAATGAATATTTTTGGGGCAATAGATCTTCACGACTTAAAAAGGTTGGCTGAAAAAATTGTGATTCCGTTATTGGAAATTGCATTTAATGAGCAATTTATCCATTTAGATGAAATTAAGCATAATCATCCAGCTATAGACTTAGGTTCTAAAAGTAAAGAATTAGCTATACAAATAACTGCAAACAAAGATGTAAATAAAAAGGTAAAGAAAACCTTGATTACATATGCCAACAAAAAATTACACGAAACCTACAAGCAAGTAATTTTTCTTTTTTTAGATGACAGAGTAACTTATTCTTTAACTAAAAGCAGTTTAAACAAACATATCAAGAACAAAACAAAAGAAAATATTGGTATAGATGAAATTGGCTTCTATTTAGATTCATCAATAATTAACCTTTGTGACTTAGCCAGAAAGCTGACGGCTTATTCAAAGGAACAATATATGAGTGATATAATCGGGTATCTTGAAGATGAATTAAAGTACTTAAACCTTAGAAAGAAGTTTAGCGAGCTAAAAGCGCTAAATGAAGAAATTCAACATCTTAACATAGTTGATGCATTGTATACATTAACTCAAAAGTTAACCGGATTGTATTATTTGCCTAATAGGTTTAAGCGACAAGTTTATCCTTTTTTTAAAAAAATTAATGAGTATCACAACGAAGTCGCTAATTTTTATTTTGATTGTTGCAAAACCTGGAATGAAGAATTCGTAGAATTTTTATGTTACACAGATGAGTTTAAAGATAAGTTTGAATATGTTGGTGAAAATACCACTCTTAAAAATGTGAAAATTGACAAAATTAAGATAGATACAATTTTCAAATTCTTAGGCAACAACAATATTAATATTATTCAATATGGGTCTGGCCACTCTAAACAAGTATTCGAATTACATAATTATCAACTTCACGCTTGTAATTATCATTCTTTTAAAAAATTAAATTTCAAAAAATCACTAAATGAAATCCGAATAAATCTAAGATGCAGTGACAATAATTTATATAAACTTTTACAAAAAGCATATTTTCTATTTCGATTTGGGTTTTTAAAGAAATCCTTTGCTCAATTGGAAAAGCTTTCAAAGTATTCAAAAAAGAATAATTACCATCTACTTCATTTTGTTTGTGAATACAATATTGTCTATCTGCAAAACAAATTAACAAAGCATTATACCGACGAATGGGAGGGTTTTACTAATAAAGAGAAAGAGAGGATATTAAAAAGAAACAATGAAAACAATTTATACGATTTAATATCTGGATTTCAGGATGCTAATGTAAACAAGGATATTGTTCAAATATTACAATTGATTAAAGATGATTTATATATAGAGGAATTTGCTTACACAAGTTCAGTTATATTAGAATATTCTCTAAAACGTCATTACGATGAAAGTTTATGGTTCAAAGAAGAAAATAATGAACAGTTAATTAATGAAATTAAATTTAATGTTTATGAATGTAAGAATATAGTTTTCGGTAATTTCTTATTTAATAGCGAATCACAAAAATTTAAAGACATAGTTTATAAGAGTATAGAGGCTTTAATTTCATTACTCCAACTTAATAAAAAGAAAAACACTGAAGCAATACCAATGGAGGATTTTTTTATTGATCTTATGGTATTCTATTTTCAATCACATGACCTTTTAAAATTCTTAGAAAAATATGAAGTCCATAAAATTGACATAGTTAAAACCAATCCTGACCAAAATTTTGATATAATTGAGGTGTTACAAAACTTTACTAATTCAAAAGATTCATTAAAAGTTGTTATTGAAGAACAAAATAAAGATGGAGCAGAAAATTTTAAATATGAGTTTCCACAATTACTTGACAATCTGATAATTCTGACTCATTATTTAAACTTAGATGATAATATATTTAATGAAGCTATTAAATATATAGTTCAAATACTTTGCATAATAGAGGTTAGAGGTACTTTTCACAATCCATTTTATTACCTTTTTAAGATTGTTGATTTAGACAGGCACAGATTGTCTAAAGAAAATTTAAAAGCAATCGTTCAATTGAAAAAACTTCATAAGAAAGTAGAATTTGAATTTTATAACTTATATGACTTGCCTCAGTTTAATAGTGATAAAAATAGTTTCATTAATAAGCAAATAAAGTATTTCAAAAAGCCGCCAAAACGCCTGTCTCCTTATGACTATTTTAAGATTTATGAGTATGAAAATCTATGCAGTACAACACAAAAAAAAGAATTTATCAAAATCATAGAAGACAAATTAGATCAAGAATTTGGCTTATACATGTTTTATTCATTTTGTCTGAATGGTTATTTGCCTTTTGAAAAATATAAAAATAAGTTTCTTGAGTTGGTAAAAAATATTTTTGAGAAAGAAGGTTTTACAGAGGATGGCACTAAATCATTCCACCCAACAACTATAGACATGCTAATTAACTTAGCGTATCAAAACAAACTCTACTTAAAAGGAAAAATTTATCAACAGATAAAACAACTCTATCAAAAACAATTAGCTTCAATTCCCAAAAGAGTAAATTATTGTGAATTTTTATTTGATCCCCAAAAATTTAAATATGAAAATTTTGAAGTTGAATGGCTACTTGAATATCCATATTGGAGAATGAAAAAACTATCAAAAATAAAAGCTGTAAAAGATGCTCTTCTTAAAGAGATTAATAAAAGTGATAATAAAGAACTTGCACTTTTGTACGTAAATTATGTCGTTAAGCCAAGCAAAGGATGACACCTTTTAGAGGAAAGATGTCACCCTTGCATCCCTTTTGGTGGAAGATGTCGCTTTACCGCTCTTTTTGCAAAAGTGCTTTTTGCTGCCTTTCAAAGGATGATACCTTTTTAGAGGAAAGATGTCACCCTTGCATCCCTTTTGGTGGAAGATGTCCCTCTACCTGTCTTTTTGGAAAAGTGCTTCTTGCTGCCTTTCAAAGGATGACTCCTTTTTGAGGAAAGATGTCACCCTTGCATCTCTATTGGTGGAAGATGTCGCTCTACCTTTCTTTTTGCAAAAGTGCTTCTTGTTGCCTTTCAAAGGATGACACCTTTTTTGGGAAAGATGTCACCCTTGCGCTCACTTTGGAAAATGAAAGGTGGCACCTTTTGGAGATGGTGTCATCTTACAGTAGCTTTGACACATGCCGGTTGACAAAAAATATGTACAGGACTTTGAGCCACAAGTTTTCTATCATATTTACAACAGAACGAATAACGTAGAACCCTTATTTAAAAATGATGCTAACCGCTTGTATTTCTTAAAGAAGTATGCAATGTATTTGTCTGGATATGTAAAGACTTATGCCTATTGCTTAATGGATAATCATTTTCATTTATTGGTGCGGATTGAAGAGGAAGCAACCATTATCAACACCATTAAAAATACGCCGGAAGAAAAGCGCTTAGCCATGCATCAGAAAGTATTGGAGCAACCTGAAAAAGATGTTGACCTTCCGTCAATTGTCAACAAACAATTTAACCGGTGGTTTACTGCTTATGCGATGGCTTTTAATAAACAACAACAAAGAAAAGGTAATTTGTTTCACCGTCCATTTAAGCGGCTAAAGGTGCGTGATGATGTTCACCTGATGCAATTGGTTTATTACATTCACGCGAATCCAAGTTTGCATAAAGTGCATCTTGATTTTATGAACTACCGTTGGAGTTCTTACCAATCTTTATTATCCAACAAGGCAACCTTGTTACAAAGAAAAGCAGTTATCAATTGGTTTGGAGGCAGAGCTGCATTCATCAAATATCACCAGATTCTGCATGGTTTAGATAATATAAAACCTTTCGTAATTGAAAGTGATTGAATTTTCACAGCTTTATGCTACAAAGCATGTTCTAATTTTATTGGATCCGATGGAGATAAAAAGTTTAACTATCTGGTATTAAACGGATAGTCTCAATATCAATTATAAAATCACTTTGTATTCTTAACCAAAAACAGCTTCTTTGTTCAAGCATAAAAATTTGAAGAATAAACAAGCCATCATACTCCTTTTTATAGCGAACTCTGTTTCGGGTTTTGCTCAGGGCATTACAACTATTGCCATTCCATGGTATATCATCAACATAAAAAAAGAGCCGGTTTTATTTGGGGGCATGTATTTTTTAATAACGGTAGGCTCTTTGTTTTGGGGTACTTATGCCGGCACGTTAATTGACAAATACAATCGCAAAAATCTGTTTTTATGGCAAACTTTACTGGGTGGTTTTATTTTATCGGTTGCTGCTATATTTAGTTTTTGGTATGATGGCACTCCAATTGCTTTGGCAGCTTTAATTTTTATGTTTACCATTTTTGTATACAACATTCACTACCCTAATTTATATGCTTTTGCTCAAGAAATATCCGATGCTAAAGATTACGGTAAAATTAATTCGTATATCGAAATACAAGGACAAGTAACTACTATGATTGCTGGGGCAGTGGCATCTATACTAATTAGTGAAGACATTAATCAGCTAATTAACTTGCCGTTTGAAATAAAAACCTGGTCGCTGTATAAAATATTTGCCTTAGATGCTTGTACCTATTTTATTGCGCTATGTACAATTTTCTTAATTAAGTACAAACCTCTGGCAAAACGATATAAAGAAACGGGTAATGCCTGGAAACAGCTGAAAACTGGCTTACGGTATTTAGAAAAACGTCAAGCTATTTTTGTTTTTGGAGTGGCTTCTTATGCTGTTTTTGTAACTGCATTGGTAGGCACTCATTATTTAATACCAAGTTACGTAGCGCAAGTTTTACAAGCGGAAGTGCTTGTATACGCTTTTTATGAATTCTTTTTTGCTATTGGTGCTATATTGGCAGGTATAGCGATTACTCGCATCTTTAATAAAACGCATGCCATTATCGCTATTGTTATTATGACGTTGATGGTCGCCTGCGTTTACTTAGCCATCAATTTGCATCCGGTAATTTGGCTATTTTATATTGGCTTTATGTTGGTTGGGTTATGTAATGCAGGAACACGCATTATGCGCATTACTTATTTGTTTAAACATATTCCTAATCAATTAATTGGTAGAGCAACTTCTGTTTTTAGAGCTGGTGCGGTACTTTTCAGATTACTGTTTATTGCGCTTTTTACCTTGCCGCTATTTGTTATGAACGTAAAATTGCCCTATTATGTGTTTATCCTTTTTTTAATTGCTTGTGCCATATCAATGGTATTTTGCTATAAAAAACTAAGTAACTCATAATTTTTTTTCAAAAAATTTATACTATCATTGAATATTGTCAAATATCCAATCTGTGTGTTTTTTAATTAAAAATCAGTTATTTATCAATAAAAAAATAAAGAACTATATGGTGTTAAATGTCATATTGAAAACAAAATGTGCATAAGTTTTTTGGAAATAGAAGGTGCATTTTCTATATTGCCATCAATACAAAGCCTTTATATATAATAGAATAATTTCAGAGGGACCACTTACGGTTCCTTTTTTTATTCTATAACGAAGTACATTGTAAGAATTTAACCTGTTATCTAGATGATCTCAATTAGATGATCTCAATAAAAAATCCCATCATTTTACCGCTTGGTAAAACAATAGGATTCTAATAATATGATTAACTTTTAACTTATTCTTTATCCTTTTCGCGAACTAAACTTTCCAAATGTTCTTCTAATTCATATTCATCACCATCGGCATAACCAGAATGGCGGTAGCTAATTTCTCCATCGGCATTTACAACAACTGTATAGGGTACATTTTGAAAATTTAAACCCCGCATTAAATCCTGATTCACATCTAACAAAACATCGTATTCCCATGCTTTACCACTTACATAGGTTTTTACTTTAGAAATACTTCGTTGGTTATCCACTGAAACCGCTACTACTTCAGCATTGTAATCATTTTGCCAGTCTTCATAAATTTCAGCAATGTTGTTTAGCTCTTTTTTACAAGGTGCACACCAGGTTGCCCAAAAAGTAAACACGGTATTTTTACCATTTTCCGCAAATTCCTGGATATTCACTTTTTCTCCTTCCAAATTTTTAATTGTCATATCTGGTAAAACATCCTGCGCAAATAGATGCATGGAGCAAAAACTGATTGTAAGTAGTAACAATATCTTCTTCATGTTATTATGATTATTAACTTTATTGTAGACAAAGGTAAATGAACTAAGTTTAATTTTATCTTTGGCACAGTTAAATGATGTAAATATGTCGTTCAAATATCATTACGCCATTGTGTTAATGGCGTTGTTCATCCTAAATTTCGACTTACATGCCCAAGAGCTAGGTCGTTTTTCGGGCGATGTAAATTTAAATCTCAATATTTATGAAAGAGATACTTTAATTAATGCATCGGGTAATAGCCTGTATGATAATTTAAAATCAGGTGGAGAAAGTTGGTTAAGCCTTAATTATAGCCGGGGTACTTTAGAGGCAGGTTTACGCTTTGATTTGTACTTGAATTCTAATCGAATATTTCCAAACAATGATTATTCTGAACAAGGCATTGGCAATTGGTTTATTAAAAAGAAGATTCAAAAACTAACCTTAACCGGTGGTTATTTTTATGATCAGTTTGGATCGGGTTCCATTTTTAGAGCGAATGAACAGCGGTTGCTAGGAATAGATAAGGCTATTTTAGGTATGAAGGCAGAATATGAACTCAATGATCAAATTTATGTAAGAGCCTTTATGGGTAAACAGAAATTTTTGTTTGAGTTAAGCCCCGCTTTTATAAAAGGCATCAATGCAGAAGCTTTTTATAGTATAAAGAACCTCAATCTGAGTCCTGGTATTACTGTGGTAAACCGAACTTTAGATGCGCCCGTTATTCAAAACATTGCAGATGCTATTAATTTACTGCCCTTAGCCGAACGTTTTGTACCGCAATACAATATCTATTCTGCTTCATTTTACAATACTTTAAATGCCGGCAAGTTCGATTGGTTTTTTGAGTATGGCATCAAATCAAATGAAGCCGTTAACACCATCGGAAACCAATGGGAAGATTTGAAGGGCAATTTTTTTTACAGTACTTTGAGTTATGCAGAAAGAGGCTTGGGCATCACCCTGCAAGCTAAGCGAACGCAAAACTTCATCCACCGTACTAACCCTTTGGAGCTGGTTTTGCAAAACAATGTGATGTTTAACACCTTACCGGCTATTAATAAAGAGCATACTACCCGGTTATTAACCCGGTACAATGCCCAAGCATTGGAACTTGATGAAGTTGCTATTACTGCTGATCTTATTTTTAACCCGCAAAAACGGTTTAAGTTAGATTATTTGAAAGGCTATACTTTTCAATTTAGCTTTTCAAACATTAGTAATTTAAAATTAGATTCGTTGTATTTCCGCGAGTTTTTTGCTGAGATTGATATCCAAAAACCGAAAAGCCCTTGGAAAATTCATGCGGGCATACAAGTGTTGGATTATAACCAAGCCTTATACGAACAAAAAGGAAAATGGGTTAATTCTTTAGTGCCTTCAACCGAAATTATTTATAAAATTAATAGAAAAACAGCTTTACGATTTGAAGGAGAATATCAAATGTTACAGCGAAAAACCCGTTTTAAAGAGGGATTTGATGCCGTGCTTTTTAAACAAGATAGAAATGATTGGTTAAATGCTTTATTAGAATTAACTATTTCGCCACATTGGTCGTTTGCTGTAACCGATATGTATAATATTAATCCGGCAGATGAAGATATGATTGAGGATGTCAATATTTTAAAGCAGCATTTTTATGGTGTTTTTGCTACGTATAATTATAAAAGTAACAAGTTTAGTTTGTTTTATGGTAAGCGTGTAGATGGTATTGTTTGTTCTGGTGGAGTTTGCCGTTACGAACCGGCTTTTAGCGGCTTGCAATTTCAATTGAGTTCTTCGTTTTGATGGTTATTAAACAATGGAGTGTATTGTTCTAATGGAAGTTGTTCCATTGTATTAACTAAAGGAACACCACTGTGTAACAACAAATGAACAGGTTCGCTTGTATCATTTATATTTTTCTATACTTTGGAATAATTCAAAAATAACCGTCCATTTTTACCTTAGAAATTTTCCAATCTACTTTATTAAAAATACTCGTCTTAGCACCACTAAGCCTGCGTTTTTTAACATGTATATCAAAAAATCTCTTTGCTAAAATTTGAACATTTATTTTTTCATCATTCCTTTAGCAGTCTTTCCACGAAAAACGGAAGTTTTTAAACTATACCCGATTTCCAAGCCAACCGCACATAGATGTAAGGCATAATGCCATTGACTTTGGGTATGCTGCCATCGTTTTTGTAATCTTGACGTGGAAACCAGGCTGCCGGTTTGTTGGGGTTTATTTCTTTTAAGTACGATGCATTTTTGAGTTGCTGTTGCCAATCTTTATAAAACCGGACATTTCTTCCGCCGGTATAACTCATCCAATCGCCATAAAAAGAAAGATGTTCAGTTTAAGTGCCTTTATCAACAAAAACGTCAACTACACAGGAACTTGTTAAATTCATTTATTGAAGGTGAACCCGTTCAAGAAAGAAATGGTATGTATGATTGGTATTAAAAAATATTATCCATCAAAAACTTGATGATTATCCTGTAGATAAATTGAAAATTGAAGAAAATGAGCTTTTTTTAGATGCTTCTCATTTATCTTCTGGTATGCAAAGAACACTAAATTTAGTTATCTATATTGAGTATTAATGACATCTCAAAAACCTGCAACAATAATTATAGATGACTTAGGCGAAGACTTAGATTATGAAAGATCTTACAACTTAGGTAAATATGTTTTCGAACGTTGTAAAGAATCTAATGTTCAATTAATCTCAGCCTCAAACGACAACTTTTTATTAGATGCTATTAATTTAGAATATTGGACAATTTCAACAAAAAAAGCAACAAGTTTATCAAAGTGGTTGATACTTTCCTGTTTTCGAGTGCCTGTGTTTTTGATTCTACGAAGAACCGAAGTTTTTAAACTAGCCCCGATTGCAGCGGTTATGCTGCCTGAAGCGCATGATTTTGCAGCCTAGCCGCAGCATTTGAGCGAAAAGCGGGACGGGTGTTATTATGATGCTATAATGTTTCGCTTCAAAAAAAACAATGCAAAAGTGTCAACTACTTTGTTGTTTGGATAAACTTGTCAAAAAAGCTAATAAAATTTCTACTATTAACATGAACAGCCACCCTAAAATATATGAAAAGTTTAATTTTACAGGGCTTTCAAATTTCTCCTTACTGATTTTTTAGAGCGGGAATTGCAGAAATAAGAAATACAGAATTGATAAAAATCGTCATATTTTTTGAAGGGCAAACGGAGCTTATTTTTTGTAAGGGAATTTTTACTAAAATGGTATGACTATGGAATAAGTTTAAATTGTTTTCATATATCAAACCAAGTTAGCTTTCAGCAAACTGACTATGAATTTCCCAATACAACAGCAAACAAATTTTTTCTAATCGTTAATTGTGGTATTGATGTTGCGATACTTCCAAGTATATTAAGTCAAGAAAAGTTTTTGTTTAACAAGGGTTATACTAAGATTATCGGCTTAAGAGATATGTATAGCAAAAATTACAAGAAAGTGGTCAAAAATCGCACAGTAAAGTAAAGAGATCAATCAAAAAATTGCTCAGGTAAACAATAGCGAAAGTGAACATTTGTCATCTAACCCCAACAAAATTCATTTCCACTTTGCTATAATGGAAATAGAAGCTTGGTTATGGGGGGTTGAAAGATGTGTTTAATAAGATTGATCAAAGATTGACAAAAGAATATATAATAAAGCATACCGGTTTCAATATAGAATTCGATGATCCGGAAAATACCATTTTTCATCCTTCGGTAAAGTTGACTAAACTATTTTCAAGTACCGGAAAATCATATGATAAAAGTAAAAATGAGGTAGACCAATTAGTTAACCCAACTTGGCTATTTTTGAAACTCGCCTTCCATTTTAGCCCCATTTTAATCTAAATCAGATGTATAAAATACTGATTTAAATGATATAATGATTTTGGAGCAAAGTGTAGTGATGTACGGTATTTGCATATATCGG
>CALHDG010000064.1 GCA_938023075.1 uncultured Chitinophagales bacterium | reverse complement strand
TCGTTTGCAACGAGGATGCTTGAGCAGTGCATTTGCAATGCACCCAAACGTCAGAGACGTTTTTCTCGTCCGCCCTCGTTGCAAACGAGGAGGATAGATGATGGTTTTGAACCCGACTGAACCCGGAAGCATAGCCCCGATAGTAGTGGTTATGCTGCTGAAGCGTTGGCTTCTGAAGCATAGCCGCAGCATTTGAACGGATAGCGGGGAGCCCCTTTTTAGATTCCCTTGCCGTTTCGCTTCTAATCAACTCATTCATCATCATGACTATTTTTTCAATCACACTTCGGTTGAAGATTGAAGGGGATACTGGATATTTTGTTCCGCTACGCTCTACAAAATTCCAGCATGACGGCTTCTTACAAACGTCATGTACTTTCTCTTTCATCATCATCCATTCGGTTTCAATGCTTCTATTCTTGGACATAAAATCCAAATAGCTGCCAAAGCAATTAATGCTAAAGCGGCGCCAACAATAAAGGCTGGTGTATAATTGCCACCTAAGGTTAACATAGGCACTAATATAGTTAAACCAAATGCGCCCAATTTGGCAGCCATTCCTGCAAAGCCAGATAAGGTGCCCACTATTTTTCCGCTGAAAAAATCGCTGGGTAGGGTTTGAACATTGCCGATGGCAGTTTGAAAACCAAACAACAAAACTGCCATTATAAATACGGCATTGGTGGCTGTACCCGGTGTTCTTAATAGAAAAAAGCATGGAATCATGATTAAACAACCCAAGGTAATCACCATTTTTCTTGTTTTGTTAACCGACCAACCATTACTTAACCTGTTTTGAGCTAACAGTCCACCAAACCAAGCTCCAAACATGGCACCTACATAAGGTAGCCAACCCGAGAAGGCGATTTCTTTTACATCCATTCCAAATACTTCGTTCAAGTAAATTGGAATGTAAACAATGAACAACCACCAAATAGGGTCAATTGCTGCCGAAGCAATTACAACGCCCCAACTTTCTTTATGTCCAAATAGTTTTGCCGTAGTGGGATTATATCCTTCATCAACGGTTCCATCTTCATTTAAATCTTGATTTTCTTGCCCGGAAAGTATATAATTTCTTTCATTTTCAGACAACCAAGGGTGGCTTTCTGGTGGCGATTTAACTATATAAAACCAAGGAATTAACCACAGAAAGCCAATCATTCCGACCGTTATGAATATTGCCTGCCATCCCATAATTGCGGATAACATTCCAATTATAGGAAATGCAACAATGCCGCCAATAGCAGCACCTGAATTAAATATGCCTTGAGCAAAAGCCCTTTCTTTAGTTGGAAACCATTCTGCATTTGCTTTGGCTGCGCCTGGCCAATTTCCGGCTTCAGACACGCCTAACATTATTCTAAAAAGCGAAAAACTCATTACGCCTTTTGCTAATGCGTGTAACATGGTAGATAGAGACCAAAGACCGATTGACAAGGCGAAACCCAATCTTGTTCCTATCCAATCGAAAATTTTTCCGAAAATTGCCTGACCTGCTGCATAGGCAAAAATGAATACGCCAGAAATGGCAGCGTACATTTGCTTTTGTTTATCGGCACTCAAATCTGAAAACAAATCATCCGCAATATCAACCCATAAAACACCAAATGCTTGCCGGTCGATATAATTAATAACCGCAGCTAAGGCAACTAAACCAACAACCCACCAACGTAGTGAACCCACTTTTTCTTTTAGCTCGGCCATTGTTCTAAATCTAATTGTTCGTGACCGAGAAAATCTTCTCTTGCAGGGCTAAATACATCTATTAATACACCGGGTTTTGTACAAACGCAACCGTGCATTACGTGTGGTGGAATGTAATAAGAATCGCCACCTTTAATGATGCGTTTATCCTCTCCAATAGTCATTTCAAACTCGCCGCTTTCTACATAGGTAACTTGCGAATGGTAATGTTTATGCAAGTTGCCGACAGCTCCTTTTTCGAACTTGGCTTTTACCAACATAATCTTACCATCGTAACCCATTATTTGGCGGCTTAAGCCTTCTTGAACTTCTTCCCAGGGGGTTTCTTCGTCAATCCAGTATGCTTTTGTTGGTTTTATTGTATCGTGTAAATTCATATTTTTTATTTGGTTTTAATTTTGTTTTACAAGGGAACAGGTTCCCTTGGAGTATTTTAAAAAGAAAGATGCTTAAAACACCTTTCTTTGTTTATGAAAAAAAATTTGGTTATGATTTACTGCAAATAATTTATTCTTTAATTTCTGAAAACTACCCCTACCTTTTTCTTATGGAAAACTCATCTACCGAAGTATCCGCACAGGCTCTTCACAAGTGAAGGGGAATTACTACCCCGACCTTTTTCTTACGAAAAAGCCCACCTACCGAAATATCGGTACAGGCTCTTCACATGTGAAGGGGAATTACTACCCCGACCTTTTTCTTACGAAAAAGCCCACCCCTTCACAAATGAAGGGGAATTACTACCCCGACCTTTTTCTTACGAAAAAGCCCACCCCTTCACAAATGAAGGGGAATAACTACCCCGACCTTTTTCTTGCGAAAAAGCCCACCCCTTCACAAATGAAGGAGAATAACTACCCCGACCTTTTTCTTGCGAAAAAGCCCACCTACCGAAATATCGGTACAGGCTCTTCACAAGTGAAGGGGAATAACTACCCCGACCTTTTTCTTACGAAAAAGCCCACCTACCGAAATATCGGTACAGGCTCTTCACAGGTGAAGGGGAATAACTACCCCGACCTTTTTCTTGCGAAAAAGCCCACCCCTTCACAAGTGAAGGGGAATTAGTTCGGATTAGTTTTATCATGTTTTAATAACCTTCATTTTGAGTAATTACATTTCTTGTTGATAATATTTCTGAAACTGGAATGGGGAACACGTGATAATTCGAATTAATCGTTTCGCCCATTTCAGCATCTACTGTGCCGGTTCTAACCAAATCAAACCAGCGTTGTCCTTCAAAAGCTAATTCTAATCTTCTTTCATCTTGTATGGCTTGTCTGATAGCAGCTTGGTTATTCAGCTCGGTATGGTCAAGTGGATTTAACCCTGCTCTTATTCTGATGGGGTCTAACAAATCTAAGACTTCTTCTGCGGAAGCTCCATTTTCATTTTTGGCTTCAGCATATAATAATAAAACGTCGGCTAATCTCAATTCAATCCAATCGTGGTCGGGACCACCGGTTTGAGGAAATTTTGGCGATGCTAAAAGCGTATCAATAATGGTTACCGCTCTTCTTAAATCTATGCCAATGGTATCTATAATATCTCCGGCAACAGCATCAAAGGCAGCAATTAAATCCACATCTAAAGGTTCTAAGGATTTGGTATCTAACCCGCCGCTCCAAGACCAAAACTCGGAAAATCCATACTCATCTACTATAGAGCTGGATACTTGAGTGGCAAAGATGATTTCTGAATTTAAATCATTATCTACCCCAAAAATATCGGCAAAGTTTTCTTTTAAAGCGATACTTGCCGCATCTGCTCCATTTATTACTGCTGCCAGTTGAGTTTCTGCATTGCCAAAATCGCCCAGTTGCATATACACTTTACCCAGCAATGCTTGTGCTGCCAATTGAGTTGCCCGACCGCTTGCAATTCCAGCATTGTCTAACACGGCAATGGCATCTTCCAAATCAGGAATAATTACCATATTGTATACTTCGGCAGCGGGTTTTCTTGCTAAAATAGATTGGTCGTTAATATCAGGTGCTGCCAACAAATTAATGGTCACATCACCAAACACTCGCACCAACTTAAAATAAGACAATGCTCTTAAAAATTGAGCTTCTCCTACTTCGGTAGAATTTAGAGACTCATCAATTACTCTATTGGCACTTAATATAGATTTGTATAAACCCGAGTAGAAAGGACCGAAAAATTGGTCTTCCATAGAGGTTAAGTTGGGATTAAATTCATCAAAGTCGGTATAGGGAGATTCTATCATCAAGGCATTATCTGCCCTAAAATCGCCCATTACTGCCATTGGTGTAACTGATGCTAATTGATAAAAATAGGCTGCATTTAAAACGCCTTCATAATCTGTAAGGGAAGTTGACTCCGCAATATTTGGTGGAATTTGTTCCAATTTTTCACAGGCAGTTAGCAACAGTACTGATCCCAAAATTATATATAATATTCTCATTATTTTTTTATTTAGAAATTAACATTTAGACCGAAAGAAAGACTTCTGACAACAGGGCTTGCACCAACTTGCACACCATTAGTAGTTGGTCCGAGGTAACCACTGTTGGTAACCTCCACCCCTTCCGGATTAAAAGAGGTATAATTATCTGCCCACAAATACAATAAATTGGTTCCTGCCAAATATACCCTTACTGAACCAAGACCCATTTTACCTGCCCAATCGGGATTAAGGGTATAGCCTATTGTTACATTTCGTAAAGCCGTGAAAGAAGCATCTTGAATCATCGAAGCATTTTGGTCTCTGTTTCGTGCATAAGGCAATCCATTATGGTCGGCAATGCCATCATCATCGGCATCAAAATCAGCTTGTAAGGCACGCCCCCATTGTGAGCCATAATAAAGTGGATCTACATTAAAAACATCACCACCTTGAGACCCTTGAAACTGTAAGGCGATATCAAAATCTTTAATCAATATTTCAGTATTTAAACCCCAATAAAAATCAGGTGTGTTCTGTCCAATTTTCACTAAATCACCCCCTTCTTCAACAGTTCTGGTCCGGTCAATTTCGCCATGTCCTTCCTCGCCAGGTGCTTGCTGGTCTACCACATAACTATATCCACTTTGCTGACCAGCAAATTCCATTGGGTTTGAAAGATGCTCCATTTCAACTTCACCGGTTGTTTCAACGCCCCACATTTCACCAATTTCTCCATTTACATAATTTCTAAACACCGGACCTCTACCACTTTGCCCATAGATGGTTGGAGCTAACTCGTCTAAGCCACCAAGGTCAGTAATTTTAGAATTAATGGTAGATAAATTTCCACCAAGATTCCAACGAAAATTTCTATTATTGATCACTGTTCCATCTAATTCAAACTCCAATCCAGAAGTTTCAACATTACCCGAATTAAGCGATACATCTGTAGTACCTAACACTTCAGAAACACTTTGCTTAATTAAGATGTCTTCTGTGAGCGTGGTGTAATAATCAACGCCTAATCTTATTCTATTGCTAAGAAAACCTAAATTAACACCATAATTGATTCCGGTATTGGTTTCCCATGTCAAATCAGGATTGGCAATATCAGAAGGAATTAAAAATCCATTTCCAAAAATAGTTGCTTGTGGGTTTAACAAACTTAAAGAATTATAAGCTCCTAAAAAGGCAGTAGTTCCCAACGAACCATAGCTGAAACGAAGTTTTACATCACTTAAAAAATTGGAGTTCCAAAAAGACTCGTTATGTACATTCCATCCTAAAGAAAATGCCGGAAAGGTTTGGAATTTATTATTAGCCCCGAAACGGGAATCACCATCTCTTCTTAAAGATGCCGATAACAAATAACGATTATCGAAGGCATAATTAATTCTTCCAAAAACACTTCTTCTCGCAATGGTTTCGTTTCGTTCTGAAATAGAAATATCGGCAGGATCTAATAAAGCAAAATTAAGTGGCTGACCGAAAGGCACATTGGTGCCATCTAACAAAATACCTTTAGTAAAGAAATTTTGAAATTCAAGACCAGCTATCGCTCCTATATCATGTTTACCAAATACCCTGTTAAAATTTAAAGTTGTTTCACTTAAAACGGAAGATCTTTTAAGGTCTAATTGGTCTAAATTCGTTTGCGTAGAACGTGCCCTGGAATCGAACTCAAGCGACCTGGAATAATATTCACGAGTATCTCTTAAATCTCCACCCAAAACCGTTCTTACATTTAAACCTTCTGTTAGCTCAAATTGAAGATACGTATTCACATTACCGAACAGGGTTTTTTCCCAGTGGTCTGTATTATCCAACTTAGTAGCCGGACCTGCATCACCTGAACCACCAATGCCGTTACCGCTTCGTCCGTAGTGCCAATCTTGTGCGGTCATACCAGGTTCTAATGTATAAATGCTGCTGTTCCATGGTGCATCCGCGCCACCTCTAAAACCAGAATCGAAAGAAGAAAGACCAAGCTCTTGAGCTTGTTGATCTAATTGTTGGACAAACGCAATAGAGGCTGCTGTATGGTAAATAGGATGCACACTGTAAGCTCTTATCAAGTCTCTCATATCCCATCCTACAAGGTCTCTATCACCCATAAATCCATTAATGTTTAATCCGGTTTTGAATCTCTTCCCTAACTTAGCATTGAGATTTAAACGGGCATTATATCTTTCAAATGCTTGAGTAATGGCAACGCCTTGTGTATTTAAATATCCAACTGAAGCAAAATAATTAACATCATCTGTACCGCCGCCTACGCTTACGTTGTGGCTCATACTTCCCCCATTTTGGAACAACCAATCTTCCACTGCCATCACATCTGGTGAATTTTTAAAGCCGTTTAATCGGTAATCTACTATGGCAGCATCTAACTCAGAAATATCAAAAGTACCATTGGCAATATTGGTTTCCACGGTATTTGCCCATTCGGCAGCTGTGGGATTTATATTGTCTCCCTTATATCTTTGGGAAGTACTTACATATCCATTATAACTTACACTTACTTTACCTAGCTCCCCTTTTTTGGTAGTAACTAATACTACGCCATTTGCCCCTCTTGAACCATAAATAGCAGCCGAAGCCGGGTCTTTTAAAACCTCCATGCTGGCAATATCGTTTGGATTAATGGTAGCCAAACTTCCTGATATTGGATAGCCATCTACCACAATTAAGGGATTGGCATCTCCTGAAATAGCGGAAGCTGCCCGAATTAGGATTTTGGGGTCTGCACCCGGTGCGCCATCTTGATTTTGAATTAATACACCAGCCATTTTGCCGGCTAAAGCATCATCTACCCGGTTAGCTTGAACCGCTGCAATACTAACGCCATCTAACTGAGCAATGGCACCGGTATTGTGTGATTTTTTTCGAGTTCCATAGCCGACTACGACTACCTCTCCAAGTGCTTCCGCATCGCTTTCCATGCTTAAAGAAAGATTGCTTTCGTCGCCAACGGTTATCGTCATGGTTTTGTAACCGAGATAGCTGATTTCTAACACATCCTCTTTTTTTGCTGGGATGGAAAAATTACCATCAATGTCGGTGACGGTTCCTGTAGTAGTTCCTTGAATGGTGACGTTTGCCCCGATTAAAGGAACGCCATCTTCATCTACCAATTGCCCGGTAACGTTTTGCGCTTGCATGGCAATTGAAAAGAAAAATAGTGAACAAACCAACATAATAGTTTTACATAGTGGTTTGTATAAGTTAATTTTGCACATAATTAGTGAAAGTTTTTTTCATTAGTTAATGACTTTTTAATTTGTAAGAGGAAGTGGCAGCTTTCTCTTACTTCTTTGATTTTATATATCTAATTATTTAAATTTCTTACTAAATTTTTTCACCTCTAACAGATGAGTGGTCATCGCTTGTTTAGCACCTTCGGCATCTTTATTGGATATCATCTCTAAAATATTCTGGTGCTCTTCAATGGTTTTGAGGTTGTTGCTTTTGTTGCAAACTTTCAGCTTGGTAAAGCTCTTTACAATTTCGGGTGTAATAATCATCATTAAAGATTTGAGGACGGAGTTTTTACCCGCTTCTGCAATTTTAATGTGAAACAAGAGGTCTTCTTCAATAGCGAGGTTGTTGTCCATTAATTTTTCTTCGTATTGGGTGAGGGCATTACTCATTTGCACCAAATCATCTTTTGTACGATTGATGGCTGCAAGGCGAGCGGCTTCTACTTCTAATAAAATTCTTGTTTCAACCAGAGATTTAAAATCGGATTGCTCTAATTTTAGGATGTCAGTGATTAAGCCTTCTAAGGCTACAATACCAATTCCATTGACCGTTGTACCGCTTTGGGGTTGAACTTTTACAATGCCGTAGAGTTGAAGTTTAGTAATCGCTTCACGAACTTGCCCGCGACTAACTCCAAGATGCTCTGCTAATTTACGTTCGGGTGGCAATTTTTCGCCGGGCTTTATTTTGCCCGAACCAATCAGCTCTTTAATCTGAGCAATGATTAAATCAACTGGATTTTCAATTTTTATTTTCTGTAAATTTTCAAGCATATTTGCTGCACCAGTAATTGGTTAACCAAAATTGGTTGACCAAAAATATCAAATTGGATTGGAATTGCCAAATTTTATTTGAAATAATTTGGAAAATGGTTGCAAATTTGGAACAAGTTTATCTGAACACTAAAGTAGTTGACACTTTTGCATCATTTATTTTTGAAGCGAAACCATATGGCTTTATAATAACGTAGGTCCCGCTTTCCGCTCAAATGCTGCGGCTACGTGACAAAAGCCCCCGCTTCAGGCAGCATAACCGCTGCAATTCTATCTAAGTGTCTTTCGACATATTGAATGTTATTTATTTATACATTAAAAATAATTCAACATTCATTATTCGTTAATCGATATTCTTTATTCATTAAATGGTCAACCAAAAAATATCGAATATCGAACACCGAACACCCAATTTTGAATGACGAATATTTCCATTCGAAAAACAACACTTAGCTGTTAAACAACCCAATGCACTTTAGTGCTGTTGGCTTGGAAATCGGGGCTAGTTTGCGAGCTTCGGTTCTTCGTAGAAAGACAAAAAACGCCATATAACCAAAACAGAGAAATTTCAACTGCTTTAATAAACTCGTCCAATTTGGGGAAAAGTTTCTTTCAATAAACTTGTCTATAAGTCTTAAAGCTATAGGAGATAAAAGTGCGATTAAAGCAAATAGAAAATATGCCATTGCTATTAACCAAACCAATTTAGGAATGAAGAAAAAATAAATGTTCAAATTTTAGCAAAGAGATTTTTTTAATATACAAGTTAAAAAACGCAGGCTTATTGGTGCTAAGACGAGTATTTTTAATGAAGTAGATCGGAAAATCTCAAAAGTAAAAATGGACAGTTATTTTTGAATTATTTCTTAATTAAAATATTTTTTTGAAGTGCAACGATAAAGCTAGCAATAAATGGGCATCTGCCGCTTTTTAATTGCTTACATTTTTAGATTTAGCCTGCAAGAAAATTTGGGCTAGTTTTTTATAAAAAGTGTGTCATTTCCCTTCTACAATACCTCGAACCACTTGTTCAGATTCCGTTTGAATAGTACCCAAAATACCACCGAGCTTATAATTATCGAAACCCACAAAATATAAACGTTGCAAAGGTCCGTTACCAATAGGTGATTTGGGTAGCTGATATTGATCTAAAAAAGGAGCCATGTTGGGCACAAATTCTTGTAGTTTAGCTTTATAGCCGGTTGCCAGAATAATATGATCAAAAGCTTGTTGACTTCCATCTTTAAAAATCACTCCATCTTCGTACAAAGCCTCAATATCTCCCTTCACTTTAATTTTACCTGCTTTAATGGCATTGGAAGTTCCAATATCTACCACAGGCGTTTTTCCGGTTTCTCTCAATTGAACTGCCGGATGTATGGTTGATAAGGGCACACCATATTTTGAGAGATCACCAATTACTATTTTTCTTATTTGAGAACCCAACCAATCTCCTAACCCAAAAGGAATTTTTGCTAACTTTTTAGCAGTTAATTGTACAGGATTGCCAAACACATCTCTGGGCAAAACACTCACCGGACTTCGTATGGCAATACAGGTTTCTACTTGTTGCTCTGCCAAATCTAAAGCTACTTCCGCACCAGTATTGCCCATACCTATTACTAATACTTTTGAGCCTAAATATGGTTTTGGATTTTTATACGTTTTGCTGTGACTGATGGTACCTTTAAATAGATGTTGCCCTTGCCAATTGGGTAGGTTGGGTATCCGATTAATACCGGTTGTTAAAATTACGTTGTTGGCTTTGTAAGGTGTGGCTTTGTTGGTATAGGCCAACCATTGTCCGTTATGCCGTTCTAATTTGTTTAAAGAAGTTTGATATGTAGGTTCGATGTTAAAATGCCGGGCGTAATTTTCAAGATAGTGAACCACTTGTTCACGAGAAACGTAAACCGGATAATGCTCAGGAAAGGGCAAATGCGGTAACGAAGACAATTGTTTTACCGTGTGTAAATGCAATCGATCGTAGTGATTTTTCCATGTAAAGGCTAGGGTGTTTTGCTGTTCAATAATTACAAAGGGTATTTGTTGATGTTTCATTCTGCCGGCTACCGCTAAGCCTGCCGGTCCGGCACCTACTATTAAATTTTCTACTTGTTGCATGTTATTGCTCTTTTAAATACTCATCCGTAAAATGTGCATCGTGTTTTGCCTTGGCAAATTACTTTAGTAGACATGATATTAAAGAACTTTGATTGAATTATTTAGCTAATTAAATCTCCAATTAATTCCTTCATCAACTTTTTCGAGATAGCATCTGCAATATAATTCAAACAATAAAACAACGGTTTTACTTCTCTAATAGTGGCTACATTCTCCGCATAAATCTCATTATGAAAATACAATGAACGGCGACGATACAAATGGTAAGGTCCTAAAACCTGATAACCTTTTAGTAAGGCGTACCAATTATACATCATCACGGTGTACACGCTGTTGTTGCCTCTGATGGCATCTTTAAAAAAGGCTTGTTGCCAGGTTGGTTTCATAAGGTTAAATAATTCGCGGCACGAACTTTTGGTCATAATCATAATTTGATGTAGTGGACCCAAATGTGGCTCTACTTTAAAATGCTTTATAAATTGGCGATGTGCATTAAACATACAAGGTTGCCAAAATGCAGTTTCAGGTGTTAAGGCTAACAGGTCTTTAGTAACTTTATGTTTTTCAAAATGATGCGGTATTAAGGTGGTGAAAGGCACATTTTCAGTATTAAACAAATGCTCATTTTTTAAATCATCGCCTAAAATTACATCATCATTCAAATATAAAAAGCACTCGTTTAAACCGGGTATTTTCCAAACAAAGGTTTCAATTAGGTTTGAATTAAATACACCTCTGTCCGTTAAGTTTTTAGGCATAATTTCAGTATGGTCAACAAAACGAATTTTATTTTGAAAGGATGGTTTTAAAAAAGAGACATCAAATTGTTGTTGATTGGTGACAATGTAAATGTGGTTTACCTGCGGAAAATATTGTTGTACCGAAAGTAACGACAGCTTAATCTCTCCAATTTGCTGATACCTGAATTTATCGTTAGAAGAACTTGCTCTTTGCACCGTTTCGCCCAACAAACGGTTTAGTTTTGTGCGGAAGTTGGGGTCATTATTATCGCACCACGCATATACAATATCTACTTTTTTGTTTGGTTGTGGATGCAGTTTTTCGGGTTGCGATGTTATGCCCATGTTTTTTGTGGTGATGGCTAAGTATTCTTTTATCAATTGATACGTTTTCCATTGCTGATGTTCATCAATATAAGCCAACAATTTTTGATGAATATATTGACTAAAGATTGCGGTAGTTGCTAAGGCGCGAATGGCTCTTATGTTTAAGGGTTTAATAAAAACATACTGTAGCTTTTTATCTTCTTCCGGTGCGTTTTTTATAAAATATGATTTTAACTGTTGCTGTGTGTTTTCGTGGTAGGTAAATTGCAAATACGTATCGGGCTGAAAGGTATTGACGTAAGTACTTTTGACTTGGTTTAGCGTTCGCTGCACCCTAAAACCATGTTGTATCGTTGGTTTTTTTTGAACAATGCTTTCAAGAATTTGCCGGTAATTATTTGGTCGTGAATTTGAGCTGATGTTAAGTAACTGCAAGTAGCCAAAAGCCTCCTTCGGAAATTGTTGAATATATTGCTCCGTAATTGCTTTGGCTTCATCATACTTCCATAAAGTTTTTAACAGTTTTATTTCGCTTTCGATAAATTGTTTTTCACGTCCATATTTTGCTCTCCATTGCTTTAATTTGTTAGCCACTTTTTTCAATTGTTGATTTCTAAAACAAAAATTAAGTAGCGCGACTTTAGCCTCAAACCGTTGTGGAAAATAATATTGCAAACTAATATTTAGCAATCCGGCAATTTCAATATTACCTGTTAGCTCATGTAAAAAAGCGTATTTTTGTAATAACTCAAAATTTCGGGAGCTTTGACTAATATAGTATTCTGCTTTTTTTATGGCTTGTAATAAATCGCCCTTTTGCACCAACTGATTGAGTTCTTTAATACACTCGTCTATTTTGGTATTAATATTTTGCCTTGAGTTCATGGTCTAACTTGTTTACAGGTAGCTCGTTGCTCATTAACAATGTTTTGATAATAGCTTGCTTTTTTATATTCAGGCATCTCCAAACCTTCATCTTCTAAAACAGAATTACAGGGATTTAAAAAATGGATACGGGCATATTGATGCCAAGCCCTTGCTTTTTTATTGTAGACAATACTCATATGTAAACTTCCCTTTAGTTCATTGATATAAAAAGGATAGCTATCAGCAACTTTTTTAAAGTATACTTTGGCACTATCTAAATTACGCATATTAAAATAGCTATTAGCAATTAAAACGGGTATAGGGTTTCTATCAATACTTTTAACCACATGTTGATTGATTAACTTTAACTCATTTACCCCCAACTCTTTTTCTTTTTGTTTAAAATACATTCTATAGTTTTTATAGTGTTGTATTTCTTGCTGTAATAAGTTAGGATGAATGATTAAAAAAACTACACTTACACATATAAATAATGTAAATACAAAGTGTAAAGGCTTATAATTTGTAGTGGGCAATTTAAATGAAGTTAACTTCTCATTTACTAAAGTAACAATAAGTGCCAACAACAAATTGTAGTTGTCTTTCATTTTCAATTCATCAAAAAAAGAGAGACTTAAATATACAGCAATGGCAGCAAGCGCAACTATTGCCAGTTTTTTATCATACTTAAAATTTTTAATTATCATAAATAAGGTAGCACCAATTAATGAGTAAAACAGCAGAAAGCCGGTAATACCCAACTCGGCAAAATTTCTTATAAAATCATTATGCGGATGCCGGTACGAATGCCAAACATCGTATTGCAAGCGAAAAACATCCCATTGCCCAGCACCAATGCCTAACAACCAATGGTCGAAACCCATTTGTACTGTTTGTGACCAAAATAAAAATCGGCTACTCCATGTATTGTTTTTGAGTTGATTGATAAAGATTTCAAAACCAATAAATTGTACAAAAATTAAACCTACCGCTGCAGCCAATATTGTCAGTATTAGTAGTTGTTTTCTATTGATTTTATTAAACAGCAAATAGATGGTAAAAAACACAAGTAAGGCGATATACGCATTTCTTGAACCCATAATTAATATATGCATGGAAACCACCGCCATTAAAGAAATAGTAATCCACTTTTGTTGATTTAATAGGGCAATGATGGGTAGAAGCAAAGCCAGAAAACACGCTGTTTGATTTTTACTGCCCACCCAACTTTTACTTTGTGTAATAATTTTTTGAAAAGAAGAATCGGTATGCACAAACTTCATTAAAACCTCTATATTATATACGAAAAAATATAGAATAAAAGAAGCAGTAAGCGCAAATAGCAAGTAGCTAATCCACCGGATGGTTGTGGTTTTATGTTGGGCTAACAAATCATTCAACAAAAAATAAAATGCATAAAATGATAAGGAGGTGACAAGGGCGGCTAATCCTAATCCAACATCTTTTACCCAAAACAAACTTAGGGCGTGATAACTACAATAGGCAATAAAAAGCCCATCAAAGCGTGTGGCTTGATAATACTGCTTGCTGATGATTTGTTTCAGTAATGATAGCATCAAACCCAAAGCCAAAACCAAATACAACAAAATTCCATTAATAAATGGCATTTTGAAATTTAAAAATTTGGCAGGCAAGCCAGCTTGATGTATATGAAAAGTAGAAAAAGTAAAAGCATAGATGATACCAATACCAACCAATAAAAGTTGAATCCAATGAACAATCTTCGTGGCTTTATTTTCTTTTTCCATTAATGTATTCGGGAGCAGCCTAATTTAGATGGACAATTTAGCATTTTTAACCAACTCTGCTACCGGTACATATAATAAAATTATAGACGACACAAAAAATCTGATTGAGGTATTGCGGATGTATCATAATTTGGAAGGCTGTGACATTATGTTTTAATTGAGTTGAGGTTTAAGCTAAAGCGATAAATAATTTGTAATTCAATTATTCAACAAATTCATTAACTTAGTTGCATCATTTTAAAATTAATGAATCTGATGGAAGCAATAGCAATACAGCCTCAACAAATTATAGAAAACAACTTAGCCTATACCTTATTTTCATGGAGTAAACAGGGTGGATTAAATCCGTTAAATCTGCAAAAAGCCAAGGGGATTTATATGTGGGATAGAGCGGGTAAAAAGTATATAGACTTTTCTTCACAACTGATGAACGTAAATATTGGACATGGCAACCAACGCATTACCGATGCTGTGGTAAAGCAAATGCAAGAACTAAGTTATGTTTATCCAGGAGCAAGCACTGAAGTAAGAGGTGCATTGGGTAAAAAAATTGCAGAAATTACACCGGGCAATTTAACGAAAACCTTTTTCACCTTAGGTGGTGCTGAGGCAATTGAAAACGCCATTAAAGTTGCCCGTATTTATTCTGGACGCTCAAAAATTATTACGCACTATCGGTCCTATCACGGAGCTACTTATGGGGCAATGTCTGCCGGTGGCGACCCACGAAAACATGCCATTGATAGTCAAGCGGCGCCTAATTTTATACAAGTAGAAAATCCCTATTTTTATCGTTGCCCATGGAATTCTAACTCTATGGAAGCATGTGGGGAAATGGCATTAGCGCATTTGGAAAGAGTGATTCAATATCAAAACCCGGATAGTGTTGCGGCTATTTTAATGGAAGGCGAATCGGGTTCATCCGGCTGTATAAAGTACCCTAAAAATTATTGGCAGGGTCTTCGTAAAATTGCTGATAAATACGGCATTTTATTAATTTGTGATGAAGTGATGAGTGGCTTTGGCAGAACAGGTGAATGGTTTGGTGTAGACCATCACAACGTAACACCTGATATTATGTGTATTGCCAAAGGCTTAACTTCGGGTTACTTACCCTTGGGTGGCACGGTGGTTACCGATACGATTGCTCAAGCTTTTGAGGATAAAGGTTTAGCTATTGGCTTAACTTATTCTGCCCACGCCGTTTCTTGTGCTGCCGGTTTAGAAAACCTGAACATTATGCAAGAAGAAAATATGGTTGCTAATGCCAAAAAGATGGGACAATATATTGACTTAATAGTTGATGAATTGAAAGACAAACATCCCTCTATTGGTGATTTTAGAAATACCGGCTTATTGGGTTGTATTGAATTGGTGAAAGACCGCAAAACCAAAGAACCCGTAACGCCATGGAATGCCAAGCCGGCACAATCAGCAGCTACTTATCGCATAGCTGCCAAAATTAGAGAAGCCGGTATGTTTACTTTTGTAAAGTGGAATTTTATTTTTATTGCTCCCCCGTTAATTATTACCAAAGAGCAAATTGATGAGGGTTTTGACATCATCTCTCAAGCCTTAGCTATTGCTGATGAATATTATACAGGTGTTTGATTTAAAAGGCAGACATAATCCAAATAGTTATACATTTACATAAGTGCCCATTGTTCCATTTAATCCTAGTAAACCATTGTCAAAAACCAGAATTTCTTTATTAGTAGAATTGCTCAAATCTTTTAGTGAAAAAGAATTAGATGCCTTCACTAAATTTATGGATAGTGCATATTTTAACGAAGATCAAAAGTTGGTTGATCTGCTAAAAAAAATAAAACGCTATGCTTTAAAAGCCGAAAAGTTTACCGAAGACTTACAGTTGAAAGTTTATGAGGATGCTTTTTGTGATAAGCCTTTAAAGCAAACCGAATTGACCAAAAAGCAATCGGTTTTTTTAAACAATAAACAGCATAAGTTGTTGCGGCTTGCCGAGCAGTTTTTGATGATTGAAAATTTTAAGGCTAACTCAAATACAAAGCCTGAATTTTTATACCCCACCTTAATTGATCGTAATCAAATTAATTTATATCAACGGCACATTAAAAACGAAACAAAAAAATTAGACAAACAAATTAAACGTGGTATAGATTTTTACAACAAACAATATAAAATACAAGAAGCCAGATTAGATTTATTAATTAAAAATGGAGCAATAAGAAAAGAAGATAATTACGATGAATTGAATTATTACTTAGACGCATATTATCTCGTATCAAAATTAAATTACTATTTGGGACAGATTACATTAAAAAATGTATATCAAAATAAGCATTACCAATTTTCTTCTCTATCTAGAATTTCAAGTTTATTGAGTTTAAAACAATATACCACAAACCTTTTAATCAAAATTCATTTAAGTAACATACATTTAATTGAAACACAAAGTAAACAGGCATTCAATAATCTTTTAGAAACATTAGTTGTTAATCATAGTTTATTGCCATCAGAAATTTTAAGGATATTTTATGTCAACTTAACCAATTATTGTGCGGCACAAATTAGAAAAGGACATTCTGACTATTACAAAAATCTGTTTGATATTTATAAGGTGATGGATCAATATAATTTGCTGGTGCTTGATTATTTAATTGATTCGATCATATTAAAAAATATAATTAATGTTAGTTGTGTAGTAAAAGAATTTGAATGGGCAGATAAAATTCTTGAACACCATAAAAAATTCATCTATAATGAATTTAAAGACAGTGTTTATTTTTACAATAAAGGCGTAATTGCATTTCACGAGAAAAAATATGTTTCTGCTCAAGATTGGTTTTTGAAAGTTGATAAAATAAATGACACATACGAGCTTGGCTTGCGTATTTTTATGCTGCAATGTATTTATGAAACTGAGCCCGACTTTAATGACGCTACGAAGCAATCTTTTGAATCTGCTAAACAATTTTTTAAAAGAAATACCAAATTAAGTGTTTTAAAAAGAACATCATATATCAATTTAATTAGTATTTTTACTGATTTATATAGATCTAAGCATCAAACTACTAAAAATACTATATCTAAAATTACCAATAAAATGAATAATATGGAAGTGATCCATATAAAGAAATGGCTGTGCGAAAAAATAGATGAATTAGCCCAATAAAAAAATTCGGAACTATTGTTTAAATAATTCCGAATTGGCAAGTTTTGGGGTGTTGGGTATTTGGGTGTTTGGGTGTTTGAGTATTTTGGGGTGAAAATGGGTGATCTTTATTAGGGTGAAAACTTTAGCCTAATAATGGGATGAAGGTAGTTTTGAGTTTACTTATTCAGTTTTAACAGACCGGGTTTATGATCAATTTAAACGTAGTTATAATTATTTTAATAATTAAAGTGATCGGTATAAACTGAAATTTGTTTTTTACATAGGCATTTCAATTTTATGGTTAAACAATGTTTTCACTCGTTTCAAATTTAGAGTATGACTTTAACTAACAATTGATTACTGTTCACAAAATATTTTTAGGCGATTGCCTTCATGTAAAGCTGAAGTTGATCTTCAACCAAAACACTAAGCTCGCTAGGATGAATTAATTGCCAACCAATTTTAGTTGCTACATGAGCGCATCAAGTTATTGTTAATAAAGTGCCAATTTATAAAATATAATGTTTTAAAATGATGGTGGCTTAATTGTTTCAATTACATGTTGAAATGGTGAAGCTATGTACGAAGCACAGCCGTTGGCAAACTAGCCCCGATTGCAGCGGTTATGCCATTTTGAGCAGCCTTGCAGCGTTGGCAAAAATGGCATTTGAGTGGAAAGCGGGAGGAGTGTTTCTTCAATGCTCATCGTTTCGCTTCTAATAATAATAGAAACGAAACAACATTAAGCTTGCAACATTTTGGTTTTATAAAACATCAACAAATGTTTAACTTCATCGTAGTTTTCTTTTTTTACTTTTATGTTGGTTAATCTTGGCAAGTGCTCGGCAAAAAATATTTGATTGTTCACCATTTCGAACAAATTGCTGGCAAAAGAATGGGGATAGGGAAACTTCGGATCGATTTCTAAAATAACATCTGCCACTTTTTGTATCAGTGCTTTGTAACTTAAAAAGAAGCCTTCTTTATTTTCGGCATCTACACTTTTGGTATGATAGGCTTTTGAAGATTCGCAGATGATGATTTGATGTAATTTCTTTTCATTTACAAAATCTACTGCGGGGTTTTCTTTAGTGGCATCAACAAAATTATCGATGATGATGTCTAATTTTTTATGCGGGTCTTCTATATTTTTAGTGTTGTAATCTATTAAGTAAGCCACCCAACTCCAATACCAAACTACCAAATACAATAAGAGCATGTGTTTGTTTTCGAAATATCGATAAATGGAGGCTTCGGTAGAACTAATTTTATGTGCCAACTTCTTAAATGTGAAAGCTTCGAAACCTAATTCTTCAAAAAGGTTTATGCTCTCTGATATTAAGCGCTTGCCATAGTCGCTCTCTTGCGGATTTTTTTTATACAGTTCCGCATTTATATCAAACTTTATGTTATAAGTTACCACTAAGCCTAATAAAATTTTATACAAAAGTAAACATAAAGTTTTACATAAAAAATGAAAAGTTTGTATTACTTTTGTGATAGTATTACTATCTTTACTCAAAGCGTATAATTTTATTATAATAAAGTTGACTGATTATGTTAAAAAAACTGGGATTTGACTTCTCGCATTTTAGAGGAGATTTTTTTGGAGGCTTAACTGCCGGTATTGTTGCTTTACCTTTAGCCTTAGCTTTCGGTGTTCAATCGGGCTTAGGACCAAGTGCTGGATTATACGGAGCTATTTTTATCGCCTTTTTCGCTGCACTTTTTGGCGGTACCAATACGCAAATTTCTGGTCCTACTGCTCCAATGACGGCTTTAAGTACTTTAATTATTGCCGGTATTGTGGCTTCTTTTGATGGGGATGTAACCAAGGCATTGCCTTCTATTTTAGTGGTGTTTTTGCTGGCAGGTTTGCTGCAAATTTTGCTGGGTGTTATTGGAATAGGAAAATATATTAAGTATATGCCCTATCCGGTGGTTTCTGGTTTTATGACCGCCATTGGTGTAATTATTTTAATTACTCAAATTGCGCCTGCCGTAGGTTATTATCCAGGAGATGATTCACCTTATGTAGAAACATTTAAGCCCTTGGCAGAAGAAACCATTCTGGAAGGCATTTTATTAGATGAAGTGGATGAAGATATTTTAGTGTTAGAAGATTTTGAAGAAACCATAAAACGTGCCGAGCAAATTACACCGGCTGAGATTGACGATAAATCTCAAAAACTAGCTTCTGATTCGGGCAAGGGGGTTATTGGTTCGATCAAAACTTTACCCAATGCGCTTAAAAATATTAAACTGCTTGAACTGCTGCTAACTCTGGCTACTATATTTATTATTTATGGCTTTAAACGAATTACTACACTTATTCCGAGTGCATTAGTGGCTTTATTGGTGGTTAGTGGGGTGGCGTATTTTGCCGGTTTGGATTATTATCCGATTAAAGAAATTCCAGCGGGTTTTCCAGTGCCGCAATGGAATATGTTTACGGATTTGAGTTTTGCTTCTATTTCGCCTTACTTGCTTAGTGCGGTCATTTTATCTTTTCTTGGGGCTATAGATAGTTTGTTGACTTCTATAGTTGCCGATAATATGACGAAGACCAAACACCAACCCAACAAAGAGTTGATCGGTCAGGGTATTGGTAATTCCATCGCAGCTTTTTTTGGCGGTTTGCCCGGTGCCGGTGCTACTATTAGAACGGTTGTTAATATTAACTCTGGTGGTAAAACACGCTTATCGGGTATGATTGCTGGTTTGTTGTTGTTAACTATTTTGTTGTTGTTAGGTCCGGTAGCTTCTAAAATACCGGCTGCTGTTTTGGCAGGTATTTTAATTACCGTTGGTATTGGCGTAATGGACTACAAAGGGTTGAAAGCCATTCCTTATATGCCATCTTCTGAAGTTGCCATTTTGTTAATTGTATTGGTATTGTCTACTTTCTGGAATTTAGTATATGCCGTTGGAATTGGTTTGGTTATCGCCGCCCTTATTTTTATGAAAATGATTGGGGACTTAACCGTTAAAAAATCGGACGTAAAATCTGTAAATGAGTTGCCTTGGGCAGATGAATTAGATTTTCCTCAAAATTTAAAAGAAGAAGTTTTTATAAAGCATATAGAGGGTCCGCTTTTCTTTGGATCAACTAATGATTTACAAGCCCTTGCCAACCAAATACCAACTACCGCAAGCACGGCAGTTATACGAATGGATAAGAGTGATTATATGGACCAGAGTGGTTTATTTACCTTAGAAGATATTCTGATGGACTTATCCAATAAAAAGATTAACGTGCTGTTTGTAGGCATACCAGAGCAACCTAAATATATGATGGAACGAATTGATCTTATTCCGAACCTTGTTCCAGAAGAAAATATTTTTGACAATTTTGAAGATTGTTTGAATTGGGTGAAAGCTAATGTAAAGGATGTTTATTAATGATGTATTGGATTGAAGCCGTTGGGGGTGTTTTAAATGTGTAGCCTGCTTTAGGTTGCTGCGGTCGCTTTGTGTAAGGTATGCTCTGTAATTTTATCTAAGTGTCTTTCAATATATTGAAAGTCAATTAATTTATACATTAGTAATCATTCAACATTCGTTATTCATTAAAGGGTCATCCGAAAAATATAGAATATCGAAAACCGAATTTTGAATGATGAATTTTTCCATTAGAAAACAACACTTAGTTGCTAAACAACCCAATGCAATTTAGTGTTGTTGGCTTGGCAATCGGGGATAGGTTTTCAGTTTCGGTTGGGTTTATAAAAATATACTTCAAGTTAGTATCCCCTTACTAAGCTTACAGATGCAGAAACAACTTCATGTATTTTCTGAGACTTATAGGGTATAAATAAACCTATATAAAATTATTTGTTTATAAAATAAAAGTAGTAGATTTGGTTTATTATGGAAATAGGTTGGTTAGGCACATTGTGAAGCTAATGGTAAGATTAATACTATGAGCAAAGTCGAGCGTTGTAGGGCATAGAAAAGAAATCACCAATGAATGATGATAAACAGAAATATTTAGATCAGTTGTTAATGACCATTGACATTCAAAACAAAATTATGACTGATTCTAAAAATTTTGACATTGAGACTAAAGTAGCATTTGTTAATCATTCAAAGAATATAGTTGAACTAACTAAAGATAAACTCACTAAGGCACAACTCAAATCATTATCCAACGAATTATTGACTTTTTGGAGAGAAAATATTGGACCCTAACTCATCCTCGTTTGCACCTTATATCCGCATGTATATACCAACTGCCACAAGTATAAATTTATCATATTCATTTATTGACTAAGTGGGGTTAAGCAGCCCAAATCAATAGCTTTTTTAGCTGAGCAAGCGACCAAATTTCCCTACAATAGCGT
>CALHDG010000063.1 GCA_938023075.1 uncultured Chitinophagales bacterium | reverse complement strand
GCCTATTAATAACGATTTTTTGAGTGCGGGTTTTAATTGTGCCATATATTGTTGTAGCTGTTTTGTTTTACAAAATTATCAAGGTCATAAAATTACACATTATTTGAATTAAAGCGAAATGAGTTTTGCGCCTTAAAGTTTTCGATTTAATTTTTAGAACTTGTCCCGAAAACAAAGTGCTTCGGGAAGCGAAACGGTAAGCTTCGAAGAAAATTCTGTCCCGCTGTCCGCTAAATCTTTTTGTTTCGTTGCACTCCACAAAAAGGATACCGCTGCCATCCGGGCTATTTTAGAGGCGGTGGTTCTTTGGTGTTTCGTTAGTAACTCAATCCCTGTTTTGTTGATAAAACATTCAGTCGTCACCCGAATAAAATATGTGTTTTAAAACACAGTATAAAAATTATTTATAATATAATTGAATTGTTAATTTAATTTAAAATATGTTAAAAAGCTGCAAGTCTGCCCCCCCCACTACTTTTGAAAATGAAACTTGCAAGTTTTGAAACATTATTATAAACACTTTAATTTTGAGACAATTTATTTCCCGACAACACTCACTAAACAGAAAGGTAGGGAATCATATAAATTTTATTAAACATGAATTTTACGTTTAAAGTAAAAAATTTTCTATTTTTATCACTTATGCTAAGTATATTTTTTGGATTTCTTATTACTTCTTGCAATAAGGATGAAACCGTTTTAGAAAATAACGGCAAATCTGTGAAACAAGTTGATCAAATTGATCAAAATATGCTGCCCATTATTGAATCTCGACTAGATCAGAAAAAGGACAACTATCAGTATTATTATGATATGGTATATAAAGATGAATATTACCAGCAATTGTTAAGGAAAGCAACTGAAAGCATGAACAGTTTTAATTTCCAATTTTCAGATATTGAAAAATCGCCTTCGAGTGAAAAAATATTAAGAGAAAAATTTACGGAAATTGAATCAAACAAAGACTTACAGAAACTCTTCGATTATTGGAATCAGGAAAAATTTCGTTTTGGAGACAAAGCAACCATTTTGACTGCATTGGTTGATGCAACTACTGATTTAACTTCACATTCAAAAGGAGCACCTACTATTGAAACTCCATGCTATTATTATTATGGAAGTTTTGTTGTTGGGAATGCACCTTTCGACCCTCCTCAAATCTCTCAAGTTTTTGGCTGTTGTCTAGGGTTGTATTCTGAAGTTCTCAATTGTAACTATGAGGCTATAAATGAATTCATAGTAAGTTTGGGTTTAAATGGCGATGAAGCTTTTATGGGATTATTTAGCACATTGATTGGAGCTATTAGAGGTGGAATGTCTGGAGGAGCTTGGGGAGTAGGAACTTTTGCACTTGCACAAGCTTTAGTTGGTACACTAAACTATTTTGAATTGATGGTTGATGTCTGGAACTGTGAGTCTCCTATGGTCTTTAATCAAGCTCAATGGTCTCAAGAATGTAATTGTCTTTGCCCTTATGAACCTTCCTGTTTCTCTTCACCTACTATTGATTTTGATCCTTTTACAGGCTCTTGGTATCATGCTACCCCTGCAGATTGTTTTTAGGATGAAATTTTCAAAGCGAACTTCAAGAAAATTATTAATATTTCTTTTATTATTTTCATTTTTTATGATAATAAAGATCAAATTTTGGGATGGAAGCTTTGATTTAGAAGACATATTATTTCCTCTTTTACTTAGTTTAGGATTAACAATTTTTCCAGACACTAAAATTTAGAAATAACAATAAATGTATTGCTAACCTAACGTAGTTCGATTAAAATTAATCGAACTACGTTAGGTTTCATTCCTACATTGTGATTTTTTTTTTAAAAAATAATTATTTTTCAATTAGATTATATATAAAATTTCCACGGGCTTCTTCAAAACCAATTATTACCGATTTTTTTGCTCAGGTTTTAATTGCCTCATATTCTGTTGTAGCTGTTTTGTTTTATAAAATTATTATCAAAGTAATAAAATTACAGATTATTTGAGTTAAAGCGAAATGAGTTTTGCGCCTTAAAGTTTTCGATTTAATTTTTAGAAGCGAAACGGTAAGCTTCGAAGAAAATCCTGTCCCGCTTTCCGTGCACCCCGATACTTCTTGGGCTAAATCTTTTTGTTCCGTTGCACTCCACAAAAAGGATACCGCTGCCATCGGGGCTATTTTAGAGGCTTTGGTTTTTCGTTGCTAAGGCTTTTTTTTGCGTTGGAAACACAATCTCAAGCAGCCTTTTTGCAAACAAGGACGAGGTTCGTGTTTTATGATATAGAAATTTTATTTTCCTCAAACAATTATTCTTGTTCAGCTTTAATTTCCCCAATCGATTATTCAAGTTCAGCTTTAATTTCTTCAATTAATTTTCTCAAAAACTGATTTGAAACGGCTGCCCTATCAGACTTGTCATATATGGATAAAAGATAAACATCATCTTCATCTTTATCTTCATTTTTCACCAACTCAAACTCTACAAAAGTAATAATCCTCAAACCACCACTTTTTCCTTTTCCTTTGCTTTTTACAGCTAATCGAATTTTAAAAACGTTTTCGATAATTTGTGTTCCACTTGTTGGGTCTTGTTCGAGTTGTGTTGTAAACTCCGCTAATTCAGATTTGAGTGAACGGTATTTTTTAATGAACTTTTTTGCCTCTCTTTCAAAATTTGGAGTAGGAAAAACGTTAACAATCTTCTAAAAACGCTTTCATTGTTTTTTTGGGTAGGTCTCCATTTTTAATTTGATTAACTTCAATAAATGCCGTTTTAAGGTTAGATTTAATATCCATATAATCATCTAAATCACTAAGCTTTTGCTCAATGGCTTCCCATTCTTTAATAGGAATTTGTACCGCTTTTTTGTTGCCTGAGCGGTCTGTGATAAATTCGATATTTAAATTTTCTGTCATTATTTCACCTTTTAAAATAGCAATTTAAATGTTTTGGTTTGTATTTGCAATTTTAATTTGTTCACAAAAAATCAATTAAATCAACCTTATCCGTATCTAATATGACTTTGGCTAAACGTATTTTTATTGCTTGAATATCTATCAAGGAAATTCTTTTATTTACCAAAAGTTATGATTTTTGTTCAGTCCATAAACCCTGCTTATATCATGTTCTTTGAACAGTAAATCAATGAATTTTACCTTTCCCATATAAAATAGATTTCACGCCGGTGCCTCCCAAGCCAATCAATAACGATTTTTTGAGTGCGGGTTTTAATTGTGCCATATATTGTTGTAGCTGTTTTGTTTTACAAAATTATCAAGGCACTAAAATTACGCATTATTTGAATTAAAGCGAAATGAGTTTTGCGCCTTAAAGTTTTCGATTTAATTTTTAGAACTTCTCCCGAAAACAAAGTGCTTCGGGAAGCGAAACGGTAAGCTTCGAAGAAAACCCTGTCCCACTTTCCGTGTACCCCGATACTTCGTGGGCTAAATCTTTCCCGACCCTCCGGGATCGGGAAAGGATACCGCTGCCATCGGGGGTATTTTAGAGGCGGTGGTGGCTCGTTGTTAATTAGCAAAACCTATCGCCCTGGTTTGCAACAAGAACGGCCAGGGTTTTGTTATCTATTGCTTTTGCTTACCAACTTTAAAGCCTATTTGTTTTCTACTTTTGTGTTCTGTTTCCGCTTTATCTTTCTTTAATAAATAATTGATTGCTTCATGAACATCTTTAAAATTTTTATCATATTTCGTTTCCAACATTTTTAGCTTTTCGTTTAAATCTTTGTATTGCAAGGCAAATTGTTTTAGCGCAATAAATGCTCTAACGATAGCAATGCTGGTTTGACGGGCTTTTTTACTCTTAAGAACATTAGCCAACATAGTTACTCCGTGTTCAGTAAAGGCATGTGGCAATGCCGTTTTAGGTCTTTTTGTTGGATATGTCATCACAATTTGTGACAACATAGTCCATTCTGGCTTTGTGAGCTTAAACATAAAATCACCTGGAAATATATCAGCATTACGTTTTACGGCTTGGTTTAAAACCCGGGTTTCTACTTCATAGAGTTCTGCTAAATCGAAATCTAACATAATGCGTTGCCCTCTAATTTCGTATATTCTATTTTGTATTACTTGTAAGTCCACCTTTATTAAAATTACAATGTAAGAAAATTAAAATTTGTATAAGGCATTAAAATTACGGATTATTTGAGTTAAAGTGAAATAGGGCAGTTAGATGTATTTGTAGTGTCTTATTCAGGAAATTCTACTTTTTAATTTATCAGGGTCTTGCCGGCTATCAAAAAGAAAAACAATAAAAATGCATTCTTCTTTTAAGGCAAGTCTGTAATAGATTCGATAGACACCCTCAATTAAATAGCGATATGAATATTTGCCTAAATTATCTTCATCAATTTTACCCAATTTTGGAAATGAAGCTAACCTATGCATGCTTCTTATAAGGTTTGCACGAATAGTGAAACCATAATTTTGATAACCTGCTTTTACATAATAATTAAAAATATCTTCGAGCTGAGTTTCTGCATAATCCTGTAATAATACCTTCATAGGTCACCTATAAATTGACGTTCCATTTTTTTGCTAAGGACTCTATGGTTGAATATTTTCCTGCTACAATTTCTTGTTCAGAGATGTTAATGCCTTCTTTTAAATCTTGTTGTGTTAAAGGTGTTCCATCAGGTTTGGAGCCTATAGTTTTTTTGTTTTGAATACTACCTTGAGTTTCCCGAAGTACTTTATCTACGGCTTCAATTAAATCAATATCATCCGTATCTAATATGGTTTTAGCTAATCGAATTTTTGTTGCTTGAATATCTGCCATGGAAATTCTCTTTTTACCAAAGGTAATGATTTTTATTCAGACCATAAATCATATTATATTATGGATGCTACGTTTGAAAGTTTTAAAAGCAATTCGATGATGAAAGATGCTTGTGTACGACAGTTAGGCATTATAGGAGAGGCATGAAATAGAATTTCAGAAGAAGTGAAAGATGCGAATCAGCATTTTGAATGGAGATAAATGATCGTCTTACGGAAGTGAATATAAGTCTTTGAAAATCCTTTTAAAACGAAAACAAAAACCTCAAGTGTTTAAATAACTTGAGGTTCTTTTTTATGGCTTATGGATTAAATAAGGTTAATACAAATTTCCATTCTGCTATCTGTTAAAGAGGTTCTAATCATTATAAACCTTATAGATAATGTGATTTTCAGAATTGGGTCCTTGATCAATAGTTACATTTCCAACCGAAGGTCCTTTAGCAATTCCAAAAATTTTAGAACCATCTTCATTAAAGCTAAGGGAATACGGCGACCGAAAGGTTTGCACAGTATTTATTTTTGGAGAATTAAGATTGTTGTAATCATAAACAAGCAGCTTTGCCGGGGTATCTAAATAATCAACTTCTTTTAAATCTGGAATATAGGTAGCTGCCAGTTGTCTGCGCTTATTGTTAGTGGCTACCTGAAGATTAAATACCGTACCAGGAAGTTCGTGTATATGATGTCTGTAACCCAAAAGTGCATTGTAATTAATGATTTTCCCATTGGAAATATCGGGAGGATAAAAGTTAATATTATCGGTTTCTACAAAAGTAACAATTGCATTACCCTGGCTATATACATCGGAATAATGAATGTCTATATTTTTAAATATAAGGTCTGAAGCATGATTTTCTATCCAAATGGGTTCTCCATCTAAAGCAGCAAATTTGGCGGTAAACAAATTGTTTGTTTTAAACGTTGTTGAGCTTAAAGGAGTTGGAAAACCACCTTCAACACCATTTTCGTGTGTACTGGCAAGTAATACATTTCCCTCCCAATCAACTGCTAAAGCTAAGGGTTGTAAATAAGGCTCGTATTCGGCATTAACCTCTATCACTTCAACCCAAAGCTCATTTAAATTATTATCTAATTTGGCTATGCCGGCTTTTATTACAGAATCGCTATTGTTATCCATTAACGTAATGCCGTTAAACATAACATTGCCATTAAATTCAAAAGAAAAAAGTACATTACCCTCGTGATCAATAGCCATATCTTTAATATTGGCATTGGGCAAAGTATAAAGATCGCTATTGCTTCCATCAGGTGAAGTTTTGGTGATAAAAAAACCTGTATTTGTTAAAGATGTGCCGTTAAACGTAATATTTTCTTGTTTTGATGAGGAAGCTACGGTAAATATATAATCTTCCTGATCTAAGGCAACACTACCGTGCTCCCAATAATTACGCTCTTCCTCCAATATAGTCCATAAAATATTGCCTTTGTTATCAAACTTGGTTAGTCGTATTTCACCATCTTCCGTTACCATCGTTACTAATATGTTTTCTTTTGAATCAACAGTAATTGAAGTATTTGCATCGTCGTCATAAGTTGGATTAACCCAACCGGTTACATTCAACTCGGCACCCGGACCATTTAATTGTTGATACAAACAATGCCACTTGCCTTGTATGTGTATACGCAAACAGTGAAATTCTGTATCAAAAATCATTAAACCCTCAGCCGGATTATCGAGTTGCTCAATATCGCAATAAGGCATACGGGGAATGAGCAAGCCTTGTTGCTGCTTTGAATGTCTAGCACCGCATTTTTATCAGGATCGCTTCCATCTTCATTAATTGAAACAGGTGCTTGAAAATTAGAGAGTTGGGCTTGTGTGTTTAATTGTAAAAAAAATAAAAAAAGTGTAATTAAAATAAAAAATTCTCTCATCAAAAAGATTTGTTTTAAGGTTAAATAATAAAATTAAATTATAACTAAATTGATGCCAGTTACATTTATATAAGCAATTTTAACATTTGCTTTATCCTGAATTTAATTGCAAGTCAGAAGGCTTTTTTCTTATTCCTAACCTGGTAAAGCCAGTATCATAAAGTTAGATAAAATTTTATATGCATGGTTAATGCGTTTATCAAAAAATACGAATCTACAATTGATGGTGTAATCAGTTGTTTTGATCGTGTGGTTATAAAAGGAACGCTTCCCTCCATCAGTTATGCCGACGGAATGGCTGGTCTATTATATCGCAAAGAAGTTCAGCAGATTGTAATTCATGACTTAGCTGGTAAAATAATTTATCAAGGAAGCAAATCTGAATTAAATAACCTCAATAAATATAGACATAGTCATCTATTAGTCTCCTATTTTGATAACTTAGGCAATAAGCTGTGTACTAAAAAGCATTTTTCGAAGTATTTGTAAAACACTAACTTTACCAACTGGAGTTGGGATTGTCAATTCCAGTTTTTTATTATTCGTAAATAAAATTATGTGTATAAAATATATAATGAAAAGTCAGTCAATTTTTATTTTCTTCTTTTGTGCCATTTCAATTTGCCAAGCCCAAGTATCAATTGGCCCCACCATTGGTTTAAACTATGCCTTTGTTGAATTTCAAAATACTACTTTAAAGAAATTTCCTATTAGTTCCTCATTTAAATTTCGTAAAAAATCGAAACTCGCCCCTTCTATTGGCTTTAAAACAGAAATACCGATTAATAAGAACTTTTTTATTTCTGCAAATAGTGCTTATCTAAAGAGTAGCAACAGACTATATGCTTGCCATTTGGTTTGCGGAACCGCATATTTTGAAATGGATCAGATTTTAGCTATGTCATCCCTAAATTATATATTTCCAAAGCAAATTAGTATAGGCTTAGGTGTTAATTATTTACGAGGTACCTATAAATATCAATTTGATGGGGTTATGATGCCTAAATTTAAAGATGTTGGTATATTGTTTTCAGGTAATTATAAATTTAAACAATTCGTTTTGGAAATGTTTTATGTTCAATCAATTAAGTCATTTGGCACTAAACTTTCCGATAATACTTTCTTTATAAAACCCATAAACAATTTACAATTCAGCCTTTCTTATCTTTTTAAAGCCAAATTCCGATCTGGTGAAAAGGATATTGATTGCCCAAGGTTTTAATAGTCGTACCGCTAACCATCTTTTTTTTAGGGAACAAACAAAATTGAATTTGGAATTAACGGTAGCATGCCACTAAATGGTTTGAGATGAATGGCCATTTTCGTATCCAATTCGTATGTTCTATGCTGCTATATGCAAAATTATTGGTGAGCCTTAATGCTGTTAAAACTGCTTGTTAAGAAGAAAAAAAATGATTAATCAAAAAAAGAATAGCTATCTTTACAAGATACATCTAATATAACAATAGCCTATAACACAAACTGTTTTTTTGAATTTAAGTAATCGAGACAAAACAAAAATAATTGAATACTTTAAAGATAAACCTATTTTAAAAGCTTTTCTTTTCGGTTCGTATGCTTCAGGTAAAGCATCTAACAAAAGCGACATTGATATTTTGGTAGAATTACATTACAACCAAGATATTGGACTCAAGTTTATACAAATGCAATTAGAACTTGAAGATATATTAAAAAAGAAAGTTGATTTAGTTTCAAACAATAGCCCAAGCAAGTACATACAAAAAAACAAGTTTTTAACTTGTGGCAATAAACCAACAGGTTCTTAAACTATTAGCTTAAAAACCTGTTTTATATTTTTACTAACTATTAATTTGTAAATGTCGAATATGCCACATCAAATATCGTATGATGATTTTTTTATAATGTAAAAAACCACTTAGGAACGATGAGAAGACTTAATGGGGAACCAAGGCGAGGCTGTTTAAGGAAGTATATCGGAAAATAACAAAGTCAGATGGTAAATTTATTTTTTTATGGTTCCTTAGACAATTAGACTAGGTAGGCTTAACTTTTGTGTGTTGCTAGTTGCTTTGCATAAATTCAAATCTTTCTGTCATTACTGAAAACCATCACTGAAAACCAAATTCGAAAGCCCTTAATCATTCTTAACAGGCACAAACAGCAAAAACGAAGGTTTTAGTTTATCTTTATTTTTTTAGATAACACAAGCCATTGTTCATTAATACTAAAATCATGAAAAATAAAGTAAGCAGCATTTGTATAGTAATCATCCTGTGCGCATTTTTTAAGCCCGTCTTGGCGCAAAGTAATGAGGTTTGCGGTTTTGTAAAGCATTATTTTGATGGAAATCCGGTTGAAGAAGTCCGTATTTATATTGAAAATAGTGTAGCGATTACCATTGCTGATAAAGCGGGAGCCTTCTGTTTAAATTTAACCAAAAAAGAAAACAAAATTTGGTTTGAAAAAGACGGTTATTTTAAAACCTACATTAGTGCTAAGGCTGGCGATTTTCTTAGTATTGACATGATTAGAAACACGGAACAAGATTTGTTGGTTGCCAAAGGTTTATCCATCATAAATATTGAGGCACTAAATGTGGCAAAAGAATCTCATGCTGGTTCGGCTAAACCGATATTTGTTGATGGTTTCACAACCAAGGCAAGTCCAACTATGTCCTTGTCATCCCGCTCCTCAAAAACAACTATGGGCGGAGCTTTGGGTGCTCCGGGTGCAGATGGTGCTCCAATACCACCTGCGGCAATGAAAGTTAGAGGTCACTCAACCGATGCTTTGGGTGCATCAAGCAGATCTGCTGAAATTAGTAGTTCCCGAAAAATGCCTGCCGCGGTTTCAATGTCTGTTGCGGATATTGATGAAGGCACCTCTTCTAAAATAAAAGCTTTGGAAAAGAAAAGAGTTGTTGATCATGCCTTAGAAAGTATAGTACCATATGACATAGTATTAGAAGAAACCCTTGAAGATGTAGTACCCGAAACAAAAACGCTAAAAGAAATTAAAGCAGGTAGATTAACAGCTGGTGAAATTGACGACTTTAGCAAATGGGAATTATGGAACGACTTAAGCGACAATGAATTGAGCAAGTACAAAGATATTTGGGAAGTATATCCAAAAGAACGGTATGTAATTCAAGCGGTTACCGAACAGGGTTTTCCGGTAGTAGATGCAACGGTTAATTTAACTATTGATGGTGAAACTACATGGACTGCCAAAACCGATAACACCGGCAAAGCAGAATTGTGGAACCTTTTGTTTGAAAGTCAACCGGCTTCAAAAAAAACGGAGCAAGCAAATCTTGCAGCCTCTATTAATTATCGAAACATCGAAAACAGTGTGCCGCAATTGAAACGCTTTGAAGAAGGACTTAATGTAGTGACTTTTAAGCAAGATTGCGATTATGCCAAAAATGTAGATATAGCTTTTGTTGTAGATGCCACCGGCTCAATGGGCGATGAAATTGATTACTTAAAAGTAGAGTTGTTGGATGTAATAGATAAGATTCAAAATCAGTTTGAAGCGTTAACCATTCGTTTAGGTAATGTATTTTACCGGGATAAAACGGATGCTTATCTAACCAAAAACTCGCCACTTACGCAAAACATAAATGCTGGGGTTGCCTTTATTAAAGATCAACGTGCCGGCGGTGGTGGCGATTTTCCGGAAGCCGTAGATGTTGGTTTGGAAGAAGCAGTTAGTCAGCTAAGTTGGTCGAACAATGCAGTTGCCCGGATTTTGTTTTTAGTGTTAGATGCACCTCCTCATCAAAATGAAGCAGTGAATAAACGGATACAACAAACCATCCATCAAGCAGCCCAAAAAGGTATAAGAATTGTACCCATTGTTGGCAGCGGTATTGATAAAAGTACTGAATATTTATTGCGCAGTTGTGCTTTGGCTACCAATGGGCACTATGTGTTTTTAACCGACCATAGTGGTATTGGAGGTTCGCATTTAAAACCTTCTACAGATAGTTATGAGGTTAAAAATTTAAATGATTTATTGGTAGATATTGTAACTCGATATGTACAAGTACAAGATTGTGACGGTAAAGATAAGCCTGACATAGTTGAACCTTCTACTGATACAAAAATTAGTATTTTGCCTAACCCGAATGATGGTCGATTTTTAATAAAAACACCAACGGATTTAAAAGAGTTGTTTATTACGGATGTGAATGGTAAAATTTTAGTGCGTTTTACCGATTTTGCAACCGGAGAAAATCAGGTTGACATTGCCAACTTCCCAACGGGTACTTATTATGTTCGTTATCAAATAGAGGGTAAAATCAGTTCAGAAAAAGTGATTATAAAACGTTAAGTATATTGCAATAATATCTCAAAAATAAAACTTACAAACTCCAATTTCGTAAATGATATTATTTTGATATTTTTAATGTATATGATAGAAAAGTTTACTGACTTGCGCTAAGCCGGTAAACTTTTGGTGGATTAGGATCGTTTATTATCATGGGTGTTTGGGTGTTTGAATATTATTTTATGCATTTGAAAATAATAGCTTATATATAACTTGTAATTTGTTTGAGTGTTTCCTTTAGTTTTCTCCTTGAAATTTCTATGCTTTCCCTATTTTTCAAAATAAGATGATGTCCATTTTCATTGCAATAGGCTTTAATAAATTTTTTATTGATTAAATGCGAACGATGTGGACGGATAAATTGACTAGGGTTAAATTGATTAACATAAAATTTTAAAGGTTTAGAAGTAATAATTGGGCGAGTATGATGAATAGTGTAAAATGCGGTATAGTTGGAGTTTGCCCTTAAGCGGATAATGTCATCAAATGGAATAATTTGAATGCCGGTTTCTAAATGCAAATGGATGGAAGAAGGCGTGGGTTTTTTAACTTGTTGCTCTAACATACTTTCTTCATTTACAAATACTACCGATAGTTGATTATCTTTCGCCAATTGAAACAACTCAATACTTTTTCGATTTAATAAATCAATATTCACAAAAATTATAGGTGCTTGTTTGTTCAATGAGTAAATCTGTTTTTTTAGTTCATTAATCTTTTTAAATAATTGAGCATCGGGGAGTTTTTTAAGCAGCATTTGTCCATCTAAAAGTTGCTTGTTTACCATTTCGTTTGTAGTCTCTCTTTTCATACCTTAATTTTATGCTGTTAAAAAAATAGTAGCTGGTATTTATTTAGCCTATATTTACGGTATCGTTTGTTAAATCAAATGTAGGCTCAAAACCTTTCTGTTGCAATTACATTTTTTTTAACTTTTGAATGGTAGTTTCATAAAAATTAAACATGCCAAATTATATAAAGCGCTCATTTTTAATGACATTTATATACCCTGTCGATTAGGGCTTTTTGTGTTTTTAACAATTAAACGGTTCACTTTACCAACATGGCAAACAGGAAAATTGTTGCGTTTTTACAAAGTTTGACTAAGAAGGAGTTAGGAAAATTCGAGCTTTATTTACAATCTCCATACTTTAATCAAAGCGATGAAATTTGTTTTATTTATGAACAATTGAAAAATTACATCCAAAAAAAGACGAATGAAGAACTAAGTTTTGAAGACTACCTCAACCGACATCTCCCAAAAAATAAAAAAGCAATTACTAAGGTAAATTTAGACAAATACCTTAGCCGCATCTATAAATTTTTACTCGATTTTATTGCGATGGAACAATTTAGAAGTAATGAATTTGACAAGCATAGTGCGCTAATGGAATTTCTGATTGAAAAAGATGAGCTACAATTGTTTGATAAAATTTATAAAAAAACAAAAACGATTTTAAATAAAGAGAAGATTTCTTTTCAAAATTATTTAAATCAGTTTTTATTGGAAAGACAGAAGACGAATTATTTGAGTGTTCATTCTTCTAATCGAAAAGGCAATCAAAATTTACAAGAAACCGACGATGCTTTAGATGAATTTTACTTAACTCAGAAATTTAACTTAGCAATCATCAAGAAAACAAGGCAGCAAACTAACAACGAGAATTATACTTATAATTTCATTGATGTGGTGTACAAATATTTAAAAGAACATCAAAATGAGAACAATAAATTACTAGTTATTTTATCTCAAGCCTATAAAGTTCTTTTTAATCTTCAAGACGATGATAAAGACGACTTTAAAATGCTTAGTAATACTTTAAATGAAAATACTGAAGACCTAGATGAAGTAATTGCGTATAATTTTGGTTTACTCATTTGTAATTTGGCTAGACATGTGTATAAAAACGATAATAAATGTTTTGCCATTCTTTTCGAATTATATAAAATACAACTTGCAAACAATATTTTATATTATAAGGGTAACCTATTTGATACTGTTTTTAAGAACATTGTTGATGTAGCTACTCGTTTAAAGGAATTAGATTGGTGTGAAAAATTTATTAATGAGAATTCGAATAAAATAATTCCTAAAAAGCACGCCAAAAAAATAACCGATTATTGCAAAGCTCGTCTCAGTTTTTTTAGTGGAAAATACGAAGCAACACGTGATTTCTTACAAACCTTACATTTCGATGATGTTTATTACAAAATGGCAGTTCGAAGATTAGAAATCATGGTCTATTTTGAGTTAAAAGAATATGTATATTTAGATGCCCTAATAAACTCTTTTAGAGTCTATTTAACGCCTGAAAGAAGCCTTAATTTATCTGATACGCACCGCACTTTAAACAAAAGATTTGTAATTTTCATTTCTAAGATTTTAAAATTATATAGAAATTCAAACTCAATTAACTTTAAAGATGTAAAGCAAATAAAATTTGATTTAAAGCAACAAAACTTAACCAATAAAATATGGTTTGAAGAAAAATTAAATGAACTTATTTCTTAAAATACCTAATCACAATTTATTTCTTCTTCTGGCATAGCATTTCCATTTTGGTCGCAATGGCACATTTTAAACTTATTAACAGATACTCCAACAGGGAAATGAGGACATTTTATTTTGTACAATTGATTTCCATTTAGGTTACAGAATCCTTGCCGCGCAGCGATGTCTTCTGCAGTTATTACAATTACCGACAATGAATGACAAGCCCTCTCCATCATCCGCTTAGCACCAACACCTTGCCCACAAACAATAGAGAGCACCACTTCAAAAATCTCAGGAAACATGGCTTCAGGAAACATATCAGTACTTATAATAGTTACATCAGATTCAGATATAATTTCGATTGGAGCACCGTTATCATTTAAAAGCGGCTCTCCATTTTCATCAAATAATTGGTACACCAAAAAATTGGCATTCTGTGGTAAGTTTGATGTGAGAATGATTTCACCATCTGCACCAAAGCGAACATCAAAATTTTGAGGCGGCAAACAAGTGCTGCATTGTTCACTTAAGGTATAACCAATGGTCGGACCCTGTTTGGTATCTCCATTTTCGCAAACCGAAAAAACGGTAAACTCATGGTTTACACCACTGGTCTCTAAGGGTAAATTAATACTGTTGGTTAAGGTATTAAAACTTCCCACTTCATTACCATCAACGTAATAAATAATTTCATATTGGTTGGTACCTTCGACAGCATTCCATTTTAATAAAATTAAATTGTTTGCCAGATCTACATTGTCAACTACCAGAAACTCTGGGGCATCAATAAGGCAACTGCAGGGAGCAATATGTGCTGAAAAATCAGTTTCTAAGCCTGTTTTAAAATCGTTTCGCAATTCAATACGTTGCCCTGCTTGCAGGCTAACTGAACTGCCTGGTAAAACCGCACCCGAAAAACGAATGCCTTGAGCTGCCTGATACAAACCACTTTGTAATGCGGCATTACCAAAATCAATAAATACCGGACAATCAGAACAATCTAACTGAATCGTTTCAATATCATGATCGTCTTCATCGCCATTTTCATTATTTATTTTATCGTTTTGAACCATGTCGTTAAACGCAAAAAGGTCGCTTTGGCTATCTATATCTGCCTGATAAATGACTTCTGCAATATTGGTAATAGTACAAACCGAATCATCTTCCACATATAATTGAATTGATGTTGTTTGGGAAGTGCCCGGAAAAACAGGTCCAACAATTTGGCTAAGCGCAATATTGTTGGATAACATAAACCAATTGCCATCATTTAACACTAAACCATTGGGTACATAATTAACAACATCAATTAAGGCAAGCTCTAAAGTACCTTGATTATAAACCGTAAGATCGAATTTAACCAAATCGCCCATCTTAAAATAATCGACTTGATTAGGAGCCAAAGTCATCTGTAAGGCTAAATCAATTATATTACAGGTTAGTGGAAAATCAAGAACCATTGATTCACCGGTTGCCGCCTCGTAAACATCAATAGTTGAACAAAAGCAATCCGTACTACAGATTGTTATGTTATAGTTTCCTTGGGGTAAGGTATTTATAAAATATGCCCCATCCGAATTGGTGTTTGCTGAGGTGTATAATACATCGCTACTATCCAATACTTCAATTAAAGCACCAGCAAGTACATAGTCGTTTGCATCGAATATACCGTTGCCATTGCCGTCGCTAAATACCATGCCATTTACTTGGGCAGATACATATATAGTTGAAATGCTTAAAAGCAGGAGTAAAAGCAGTACTCTCATGTTTTATTTTTTGGTTTGAAAATTAGTTGATTCATTAGACAAGTAAAAGTAAACGTAACATAATTATAAATAAACCAGAATGAGTGAATGGTAGGCTACAATGATTTTTCGGGAGAAACAGCATCAATAAACAATTAAAAATAACTACAGGTTAACCAAAAACCAGATCAACGTTTTCTATTTTTTCACGGCGCAAAATTTTAATATCTTTTAAATAATCTTGTTCCGCTTTCCAGGGTTTTTTATCGCCCATAGAAGGTAATTTATCTGTTGATCGATGTATATAATTGGAAGTAAGATCGGACATTATCGGTACGCGCACCTGCTCGCCAAAATAAGTAGGCATGCTAAACTGATGTCCGTTTTTATCCATAAAATTAAGATGCCTAACGATGTATTCTGCTGCCAAATCTGCTTTTAATGTCCATGAAGCATTAGTATAACCCAATATGACTGCAAAATTAGGAATGTCACTCATCATAACACTTTTATATACATAACATTTACTTAAATCTACTTTTTTATGGTTCACTGTTAGGTCAATACCGCCCAACACTTGTATTGACAAACCGGTTGCCGATACAATAATATCTGCCTCTAACAATTCTCCTGATTGTAAACGAATGCCTGTTGATTCAAACTGCTCAATATGGTCGGTTACAATAGTACAATTATCTCCTTTTAGGGCTTCAAACAAATCCCCATCAGGTACTAGGCATAAGCGTTGATCCCAAGGGTTGTACTTTGGGGTAAAATGTTTTTCAATATCAATTTTACTGGGTAAGTTACGTTTTACACCCATAATTAAAAGTGGTTTACTTGCTTTGGGAAAGGTTTTGCTAAACTTGTAAAAGAGGTGCGCCATTAAAAAATTTTTCCAACGAACTGCCTTTAATGCTTGCTTACTGGGTAGCAGCTTGGTCAACAATTTTGCCAAAGGGTCAACACGAGGTACGGAAACATAATAGCTTGGTGAACGTTGTAACATGGTAACTTGCCCGGCTCCACTTTCTACTAAAGCGGGCACTAAAGTTACCGCAGTTGCCCCACTACCAATCACTACTATTTTTTTATTTTGATAATCTAAATTTTGGGGCCAATGTTGTGGATGAATGAACTGTCCTTGAAAAGATGCTTTATTTTTGTATACCGGCGTATGTCCTTCCTCGTAGTTATAATAGCCGCTGCACGATATATAAAAAGAGCAAGTCATTTTTTCTAAGTTATTGGTGGTTTTATTGATTACTTCAACCGTCCATTTCTTGGTGGTAGAATTCCATGAAGCACTTTTTACAGACTGGTTGTATTGAATACACTTTTCTAAGTCGTGTTCTTTAGCGGTACTTTGTATATATTCTCTGATGGCCGGTCCGTCAGCTATTTGTTTGGCTTCCTTCCATTCTCTAAAGCGGTAACCTAAAGTACCCATATCGGAATCTGAGCGTATGCCGGGATACCGAAACAAATCCCAAGTGCCACCCATTTGTTGACGAGCTTCTAAAATAGTAAAACTTTTGCTGGGGCATGCTTGCTTTAGATAATATGCCATGCAAATACCCGACAAGCCAGCACCTACCACAACTACATCGTATTGCTTATTATTCATTTTGTAAAATTGGTAAGATACTCATTTTCTGTAATTAATCGCATACTTAATATTGATGTGGTATTGAACCCGGGCGAGCTTGGAAAGCTAGCCCCGATTGCAACGGTTATGTTGCTTGCCGCAAAGCCTTGTAGTGTAGCGCAACATTTGAGTGGAAAGCGGGCTGCGCTTTTGATCATACTCAATAAGTTTCGCTTCAAAAAAAATTTAAACATTATAAATTAACTGAAGACTTTTATGAACTTTATTCTAAATTGTTGTAAGTTATGTAGAGGATTCGTACCTTTAAAAATTGTTTAATTATTAGCGTAAATTGAGTAAGCATCGGTTTAATTTTACTTATGAAATAGATTTTAAGTTAATTGGTATAGTGAGCGCTGTACAAGAATACAAAATAGCTTTTCATTTAAATCAGCTTTTAAAACTCAACTTTAAGCGCATTGAAGATTGGGAGGTGTTGTTGGCTAAAAAAAAAGAGCTACATTATTTTAAACAATATTATTACAAAGATGAATTACTGAAACGGGTGTTTTACCTTATTAAAAATAAAGCAGATGGCTTTTACTGTTTGCCAGAATTTGCGATAGTAGATTATCTTTTTATTTGGAATGGGGACATGCAAGAAGATGAAATGCATGTTTTTCACGAACAAATTAACGGCTTAGCCTTAGTGAGTTCGGCAATAAAAATTGATGTAAACGATATAAAAAATATTGAAAATATACTAATAGATGAAGAGAGCTTTTAACAAAACTAAAATTGTAGCCACCTTGGGTCCGGCAACACAAAGCAAAGCCATGATTGAGCAATTGATTGCTGAAGGGGTTGATGTATTTCGTTTGAATTTTTCGCACGGAAGCCACGAAGACAAAGCTGCAATTATAAAAAGCATTACTGAAATTAATGAAAAGTTGGTTTCTAAAGTTTCTATTTTGGCAGATTTACAAGGACCCAAAATTAGATTAGGCGATTTGCCGAAAACGGGCATAACTCTACAACAAGATGATCAGATCACTTTGACCAGTAATGCTTCCAGTGAAGACAAAAAGGCACTATTTGTAAGCTATGATAAATTAGCGCAAGAGGTAAAACAAGGTGATAGAATTTTAATTGATGATGGCAAAGTAGAGTTACGAACCATTACCGCTGATGGTATTGAAAATGTAAGTGCAACGGTAATTTATGGTGGCTTACTCACTTCAAAAAAAGGCGTTAATTTACCAGATACCAATTTATCTGTTCCTTCTTTTACCGATAAAGATCGAAACGATTTAACGTTTATTTTACAACAACCGATTGATTGGGTTGCGCTTTCTTTTGTGCGACAAGAAAGTGACATAGTAGAATTAAAAAATTTAATTGAAGCTGCCGGTCATCCGGCAAAAGTAATTGCGAAAATTGAGAAGCCGGAAGCCCTAACCAATATTAAAAAGATTATTCAAGCAACAGATGCCATTATGGTTGCCCGGGGTGATTTAGGTGTTGAAGTTGCCGGTGAGCGGGTTCCCTTAATTCAAAAAGATATTGTGCGCCGTTGTTTAAAAGCATCGAAGCCGGTAATTATAGCCACCCAAATGATGGAAAGTATGATTGAAAACCCCAAAGCCACCCGCGCCGAAATTAATGATGTAGCGAATGCAGTTTTAGATGGGGCTGATGCGGTGATGCTAAGTGGGGAAACCGCCGTTGGTAAATACCCATTAGAGGTAATTCAAAACTTTACCCAAATATTAGATGAGGTTGAGAAGAAAGGCGATATCTACGATAAAAATTTGACTGCCAATAAAAGTTCGGATACGTATTTGTCGGATGCTGTTTGTGCTACCGCCAGCCGAGTTTCAGGCGAAATTAGTGCTAAAGCCATTATTGGTTTAACCACTTCGGGTTATACGGCTTTTAAAATTGCTTCGCATCGTCCTAAAGCCAACATTTATATTTTTACCGGTAATAAAGATTTGTTAGCCACCCTCAATTTGCTATGGGGCGTTCGTGCCATATTTTACGATGAGTTTAAATCAACCGATGAAACCGTAAGTGATGTAAAAGCGATTTTACAAGATTATAGCGTATTGAGAAAAGGAGACATTGTGGTCAATTTGGGCAGCATGCCTATGAGCGAACGAGGCAGAACGAATATGCTAAGGATTAGCACTATTTTGTAAGATGAATAAATTGTAATTTTACCAAATGAAGCAGAATCCAATATATTTTTTGAGTTTGTTGATCATAGCCTGTGCCTTTTGTTCTTGCAGTTCAACTGAAACCCAATCGAACAAAAAGTTTTTTCGATATAATCAATCATCTGGTATTGCTTCGTTAGATCCTGCTTTTGCAAAAGATCAGGCAACTATATGGGCAACTACGCAATTGTTTGACGGTTTGGTACAGGTAGATGAAAACTTACAAGTACAACCGGCTATTGCCAAAAGTTGGTCAATTAGTGAAGATGGCTTAACCTATACTTTCCAGTTGCGCGATGATGTATATTTTCATGATGATGCCTTATTTAATGATGGAAAGGGAAGAAAAGTCAACGCTCAAGATGTTGTATATAGCTTTGGTAGAATAATTAATGATCAGGTAGCTTCACCGGGTAGATGGATTTTTACTGATCGTTTAGATGAAACGATGCCTTTTAAAGCAGTTGATCAGCACACTTTTCAATTAACTTTACGCAAAGCCTTTAGACCTATTTTGGGTATTTTAACCATGCCTTATTGTTTTATTGTTCCTCAAGAAGTGGTAGAACATTATGGAAAAGATTTTAGAACGCATCCGGTAGGTACGGGAGCCTTTATGTTTAAAGTTTGGAAAGAAGGTGAAGTATTGGTTTATGAAAAAAACCCGCAGTATTTTGAAAGCGGCAAGCCCTATATTGATGGTGTACGTATATCTTTTTTTGATACTAAAAAAACTGAATACATGAAATTTAGGGAAGGTGCCTTAGATTTTATTTCGGGTATTGATGCTACTTTTAAAGACGAATTGCTAAGTAAAGAAGGTACTATTTTACCCGCTTTAAAAGATCAGTTTATATTATTAAAAGCACCCTATTTAAATTCTGAATATCTCGCGTTTAACTTAAATACTAAAAATGAAGCACTACAAAAAAAAGAAGTGCGTCAAGCTATTAACTATGGTTTCGATCGTGTAAAAATGATGCAATATTTGCGCAACAATATTGGCAAACCTGCTGATGCTGGTTTTATACCTGCAGGCTTACCTGCTTATAATACAACCGCTGTGAAAGGCTATACCTATAATGTTGAAAAGGCGAAACAGTTACTTACACAAGCCGGCTATCCCAATGGTAAAGGCATACCGCCATTTAAATTAATGACCAATGCAAGCTATCAAGACCTTGGTACATTTATATTAAAACAATTGAGTGAAATTGGCATTAAGGCAGATATGGAAATTAATCAATCTTCATTTTTACGGCAAATGATGGTGAAAGGAGAAGTAGATTTTTTTAGAGGTTCTTGGATAGCTGATTATCCTGATGGAGAAAATTTCTTAACGGTTTTTTACGGAGGCAATCCGGCACCACCAAATTACACCCGTTTTAAAAATGCTGAATTTGATGCTTTATATCAGCAGGCTCTTACTGAAAACAACGATTCAAAAAGATATGATTTATATCAACAAATGGATCGTATTTTAATTGAAGAAGCACCGGTAGTTCCTTTATTTTATGATGAGGTTACATTGTTTACGCAAAAAAACGTAAGTGGTTTAAAAACAAATGCACAAAACTTACTGGTGTTGAAAAATGTGCAATTGAAATAAGTAGTTCACCATTTTTGTGTGTTACTCTTTACAATTAAATTAGACAAAGTTGTTTTTGATTTTCCACTCATCAAAAAATAATTTGCTTAGATACCTACAAAAATGTATTTTGTGGCATTGATTACTCGTTATATAATATCAACTAAAGTTAAAGAACATAAACCTTGAAAGTAATTAAAGTAGTTTCGATTGATGATCACCAATCATTTAGTGACGGATTAAAAGCCATTTTTGAGAATGAGCCGGGCATTCAATTTCTATATGCCATCAATAATATAAATGAAGTGGTTCACACTTTAAAACAGAACCCACCCGATGTAGTATTGTTAGATATAAAAATGGGACATGATGAACGAGCAGGTATTAAGCTTTGCGAAAGCATTAAAACGGAGTTGATTGAATCGTTAAAAATTGTCATGCTATCACAGTATGATGAGGTCGCCATTTTTAAAGCCGCCCGCAAAGCCGGTGCTGATGGTCATCTATTAAAAACAAGTGGCAAAGATGAAATTATGAAAGCCATTCAAGCAGTTGTTAATCAAGAAAAATACTTTGGACAAAACGTGACCAAAATTATTGTTGAAGACAGTTTAAACGAAACTCCTCAACAATCAGTTCCGGCTGACAAACCTTACAAAGCCTTTGAGATAACTGATAGAGAGTTTGAAGTACTCAATGAGATTAAAGACGGCAAAACCAATGGTGAAACCGCGAAAGCCTTGTATATAGCAGAAAGTACGGTAAAAAGTCATATACAAAGTTTGTTATCTAAAGCAGGAGTCAAAAACCGGACTGAGTTAATTAATTGGGCGCGAGACCAGAAGCTGATTCCGTAGTTTGGTATTTTTTCTCTCTACAGTAGTGGTCGCAATTTTTGCGACCAAATTTATTTTTTGCAAAACAACAATTCATTCTGTAAAGGCTTAAAAATCATAACATATTCCAATTTTTTCATAATTTTATGTTTGGCAGGTCGCAAAAATATTGGTGTTGCTCATAACTTGTCGATAGCATCAACTACTGTTTTGTATAGATAAATATGTTTCTTATTCAATAGGTTTTTTCCTAAAAATCATAACATATTTCAATTTTCTCATAATTTCATATTTGGCAGGTCGCAAAAATTGCGACCTCTGCGGTAATACCAACTATTTGGTGTTGCAGATAAACTTCTTAAAAGCATCAAGTTTTTTTTAACCTCTAAAATTAACAATCATCAAAAACTGTGCAACTTAAATAATTGATTATCTGCACATTATGAAATAATAAATTTTTTAAAGCATTCAATCACCTTTAACAATTCAAAAAATCTGTATTTTATAAAATCAGCCATTCAGTTTAAATTTGTCATATCAATTTAAAGAACTAACATATTATATGACCAATGAACAATTATATTAGCACAAACTATTAAAGAATAACTAATTGATTATCAAATACTTAAAAAATATGCTTAAACCTAATTTTCTTTACATTAACCAAAAAAAGTATACAAAACTTATTAAACAATCATCTACATTTGCAATACCAACAATCATAGTACATCTTATAATTAATTTGAATAAAAAATTTTAACTAAATAATATTTTTAATCACAAAAATTTCTAAAAATGGAATTACAAGAAAATTTTACCCCTGACAAAGTTTTCGTAAAAACGTCTTTTTCTAAAAAATGGCTTGCCGCCTACTTAAAGTTTATTGGTTTATTATTATTATTATGTTTGGGATCAAGCGCATTCGCACAAGATCTCATCCGTAACACTCAAAATGGAATATCGTCTACTCCTACTGATACAAGTTTGTTATTGCAAAATGTTATAAAAGGTTTAACCGGTTCAGAATTTGTAACTATTGCTCCAACTACATTTAATGCAACAAGTACTGTAAAAATTGAAGATTTCTCAAATTATGGAGTGCTGTTAGAATTAGAATCCAACTACATTAATGAGTTACGGCGTACACAACCTGAAAAACTTCAGATGACTGTTCCGGTTAGCAGTGGAGCTTCTTTTGATTTACAACTCACTAAAGTCAATATTACCACAGCTGATTTTGCAGTTAAAACCAGTTCGGGCACTATCCTTCAACAAGCGGAAGATGCTAATTTGTTTTATTGGGGTATAGTAAGTAATGATCCGGGTTCCATTGCAGCCGTCAGTTTTTTTGAAGATGAAGTGCGGTGTGTTATTGCCGACAAAGATGGTAATTATGTAATGGGGGCTTATGAGGATGCTCATGTTTTGTATGC
>CALHDG010000062.1 GCA_938023075.1 uncultured Chitinophagales bacterium | reverse complement strand
GTTAATGGTCTGCTTACTTTTTACTATTTTCGTACCTAATGATTGTAACATCACCAAAATAGGTGAAATCATTTAGTCCGCAAAGCTTTTAACCATAAAGCTTTGCGGTTTTTTTCAACATAGACATGCGGATATAAGGTTGCAGCGGTTATGCTGCCTGAAGCGTTGGCATTTGTGTGCAGCCGCAGCATTTGAGCGGAAAGCGGGACCAACCTTATTGTAATGCTCAAAAGTTTCGCTTCAAGAAAATAAATACAACGGTGCTCACTACTTTATTTTTTTAGATAAACCGTTAAAAATTTAGGAAATCATGTAAAAAATAAATACTTTTTGCCAACAAATAGTGTGTATATGGATTCTCATGAAATAGTAAAAGAACAATTGCTTCAAGTTGTAGAAAATCAATTAAACATGGATGACCCACCTGAAACCAAAGCAACCTTAACGCGGCTACTTGGTTTGGGCATCAATAAGAAAAGAGCTAAACTAATGATTGCTGATTGTATACAAATTCAAATGCAAGAAATGTTTAGGGATGAAAAGGTGTTTGACACGAATCGTTATTCTGAACTGTTGAATAAATTACCGAATAATCCTTTTGAAAATTAACTGAACATAAAAACTTAAAATTTTATCCATTTTTGATCTGATTGGGCAGACGCCACTACCCGGTCAATAAAACGCATGCCTCTAATACCATCGTCAATAGTTGGAAAATCTGTATTGATAGCTTTTAGTTTTTTTCCTTCCAGATGTTGAGATATGGTTAAGGCAAAATTTTTATAGATATTGGCGAAGGCTTCCAAAAATCCTTCTGGATGACCGGCGGGAATGCGGATTGCCGCCTGTGTAGTTTTTGCCTGTTGACCAACACCGGTTCGCAATACTTGCATAGATTTATTTAAAGTTCTATAATATAAGGTATTGGGGTTTTGCTGGCTCCAATCTAAGCCTCCTTTTTCCCCATAAATTCGGATGCGTAAATTATTTTCTTCGCCGGCAGCAATTTGGCTTGCTAACAAAATGGCTTTGGCACCATCTTCTAATTTTAGTAAGATGGCTCCATCGTCATCTAACTTTCTGCCTTTTACAAAAGTGTTTAGGTCGGCGCAAACATGGGTAATTTCTAATCCGGTTATGTATGCTAATAAATTTTCAGCGTGTGTTCCAATATCTCCTATAGCTCCGGCTTTACCGCTCTTTTTGGGGTCGGTACGCCAATCCGCTTGCTTCTGTCCGGTTGCTTCTAAACGGGTCGAAAGCCACCCTTGCGGATATTCGACAATACAGCGCCGTAGCTTGCCTAATCTGTCGGCAACAACCATCGCTTTGGCTTCTTTTACCATAGGATAACCCGTGTAATTATGGGTTAAGGCAAACAACCTCTGCTCTTTGTTAATAATTTTTTTCAGTTCTTTGGCTTCTTCCAAATTAAAGGTAACCGGTTTATCGCAAACTACATGAAATCCACTTTGTAAAGCTAGCTTAGCCGGTTCAAAATGTAAATGGTTGGGCGTTACAATAGATACGAAATCCATCCGCTCCCCTTCGGGCAACAGTGCCTCTTGTTGAAACATTTCATAATAAGATTTGTATACGCGATCAGCCGGTAAAAACAAGGCTTTACCAGATGCCTTTGACTTTTTAGGATTGCTACTAAAGGCTCCACAAACCAAATCGATATAACCATCTAAGCGAGCAGCCATTCGATGAACTTCGCCGATAAAAGCACCTGTGCCACCACCTACCATACCCATTTTTATTTTTCGTTTCATTTTCGAAAGATAATTAATTTTGATAAAAAGCCTGATGATGATGTTTTTTAAATACACGGTAGCTTTGGTGGATTTGTTTATATTTTAACAAATCTGCTTGAATATACTTTTTTGCTGTTTCTGATTATCAAAAAATAAGTACCTGATTTTAAAGATGAGATATTTACTTTGTCTTCTTTAAGAATTGCTTTAGCTAAGCATTTCCCATGAATAGAGAATAACGCATATTCAAGATTACCACTTAACGGAAATTCACCATTTATATAAATAAATTCATCTGCTGGATTAGGAAATAAATTTAAAGGATGGTGATTAACCAAGCTGAAAATACTCGTACTTGTGGTATCGCAAGTTTGGTAAGTACAAAAGAACGACCACGAAGATTCAAAGTTATTGCCTTTGTCAATTAAACTGTCAGCAACAAAATAGGATGAGTTGAGTTCTTGGCAAAGTTCAACTGCCAAGCTATCGAAACAACCACTTAGGTTATTGTTAGCTATATTAAGGTAAGTCAAAGAATCTAAATTTAGCCAATCAGCTGTAAAGTTGCCTGTAAGTTGATTGGCGGATAAATTAACAGAGTCAACTCTTCCATTGGTATTAGTTGCAACGCCATGTAAATCGTCTAAATTGCAAGTTTCGGGTATGGTATCTTGGTTTATAATTACACTATCCCAACCAGCAGTTTCTAACCAATTATCACCACCATAGTTTTGATAAATAGTTTGTAAGGCTTGCCAATCTGCTGGATGACAACGGTTAACGGTATCGCAAACACCTTTACCTTCAAAACAAAACTCCATCCAAGTAGCATCAAAATCATTGCCTTCACTTATAGAATCGCCAAAACCGTAAATGCCATCTTTAAACTTATCACACAGCTTAGTTAAGCTGGCATCAAAACAACCGCTCATGTTATTGTTGAATAAAGTAAAGGTTAAGCTTTCAAAGAAAAAATCAGCAAATACAGGTGGGATAGTACCGGTTAATTGATTATTACTTAAAAAAAGATGAATACCAATGCTTAAATTACCTAATTCTTCTGGAATTTCACCAGTTAGTTTATTGTCATTTAAATAGATAAACCATAAACTTTCTATATTACCAAGCTCTGGTGGTATTTCACCACTAAGTTGATTACTAAATAAATAAATCCAGACTAAATTACTTAAGTTTCCAATTTCAGGTGGTATGCTGCCATCCAATAAATTAATCGCAATATCCAAAGTTACAAGGTTGTTTAACTCACCAATGGAATTCGGGATACTACCACTTATCTTATTATTGAAAAGAATCAATGTTTTTAATTTTTTCAATTTAGATATTTCATTATGTATAAAGCCTGTCAAATTATTTCCTGGTAATAATAATTCTTCAACTCTTGTATTATAATCTTTGTCTAAAATAATTCCTTTCATTATACTTAAATCGCAATCTGGTGGCGGACTTTCACCTTTTATTTGTTCCCAACCCTCCTTTTCTTCCCAGTTATCACCATTGGTACTTTCGTAAAGTGCTTTCAGTGCTGTCCAGTCGTCAATGTGGCATTGGGCTACAATATTTTCATAATAATAAAGTATGCCTATAGCTATTACTAAAATTTTATAATTCATAACAATTGTACTTCAGTTAAAAGAAATTAAGGACAGTCTTCTATGGTTTCAATTTTAATATCAACATCTACTTTGCTTTTTGTAGAAAAGCCTTCATTTAATTTTATCCTTTGCCCGGCTTTTAAAATTAAAGTGGCACTATCTTGCACAATTACCGAACCAGATGAGGTGATGTTTTGCTTGGCTAAAATATTGGCATACAAACCGTTGTTGCTTAATAGGTAGTATTGCTTAATGAGAAATTATCATCAGGCTGATTAAAACGTGCCATTTTGTCAAAATTATCACGACATGTTTTAGCATTATTTTCTTTTGCTAAAGTACCCATTGGTATGCTATCAATAGGATAATTAACATCGGGATTAGAAAAGAATGGAACTCTGGTGCAATTAAATCCCATAGCATCGCAGGGCGCATTGTAACTCATTATGGTGCGCCACTTGTTGGTATAGTAAATATATCCATGATTGTAGCCGGTGAGGTTTTGGGGCTTACTTACGGCGTTTGCATCATGATCTGCTCCAAACATATGGCCAAACTCATGGGCAAAACTCAAATTGTTTATCATACAATTATATTGCACTATACCATAAGCCCAATCTTTACTACCGCCCAAAAAGGCGACCCCGCAACCTTCATATACCTCATCGGTAATTAACATACAAAAATCAGCATTGTATTGGTTTCTGAGGTTTTGAACGAAGGTAGAATCTTGAAGTCTATACAAATCAGGAATAATGGAATCTGTTTCTTCTACGAAATCCAGTTGGCTTATCTGCACCAATTCTATAGGATTATAAGTAGTTATTTCACTCCGTACAAATGCTTGATTAGTAACTTCAACTGCCTGTTGAATTGCATTTTTAACATTGGTCAGCATAGGGATACCGCTGCCTTTCATGGCTGCTTCGGCTGCCGGGGTATAGAGTATTAGACCTTTAACTGTGCAACCGCTTTCTAAGGCTTGTTTAATATGGTTCGCTTCTTTTTGCTGGCTTTGGTTGGTGGTGCTTTTTTGATTGCCGGGTATTAATGCACCTGATGTAAAACAAGCTTCTGCCGGATATTTACTTTGATCTATATGAACAACGGCTGTTATTTTATCTGCCGTAGTTAAAATGCGGTAAATTTCGTTGCCTTTTGTAAGAATACCTTGTTCATCATTACCTAATACACTAATTATTATGCTGCCATCGCCATCAATATTAGTACCAAACCAAATGTAATTGTTAAAGCCTCTTTCTTCCTTCCTATCGAAGACAATATTGTAATCTTCGGCATGAAACCTTACATTGAAGGTATCGGAAACATTTATTTCACTAAGCTGAAAAGCCACATAATTAACCCAAATAGTTGTGGGTTGGGCAAATAAATACGCATCTGCTGCGGCGTTTGAGCCTGGTTCTGCCGCCACAGGTACTATTAATTCAGTTTGGGCTGTAAGGTTTAATGAAATTAATAGACTAAAAATTAGTATAATATGTTTAATTACCGTCATCATTTATGTTTTTATGGTTTAGAAAATAGATTTATATGAATTAATGACGTGTAATATTGCCAAAAGGTTGCACGTTTTCTTGTTTTTGCTTGTGACTACAGTATAGGTATAACAACTGAACAACAAGCCATCATCATTAATGTTTTTAATGGGGTTGAAATAATTGAATAATATACATAACCAAAAGGTCATTAGCCAAAGTGTAATAATTTTTTGAGTAGATCAAACCAAAATGTTGCTCCGAAAGATAGGGCAACACCGGTAATACATAAGCCAATCAATTTCACTAACCAAGCTCTCAACATTTCAAAATAGCCATTCATAAAATGATCGGCATTGTAAAAACGGCTTGGTTTTAAGTCAGCAACATCTTTTCGCCAACCAAGTGGCAATTCATTGGTGTGTGATATTTTTTGTAAGCCTGCCGGTAGCACTATTTCTAACACTGTTCCTATGGTTACCGAATCAACTAAAGCGGGGTCGATTACTAAAAGCGTATCTTCTTTTTTGATCACTTTTTTAAGCAATTTTTGTGTCAGTTGTTGTTTTACACTGTCTTGCAATTCAATACTTTCCAGTTGACCAACTTGTTGGGCAATAGCATAATATTCATTCCGCAATTGACTGTCGTTTTTAAAAGCGGTAAATAAATTAAAACTATCTAAATTAGAAACCATGGCTATTAACAGACCACTTACAAATAAAATGCGCTTCATACGGCGTTTATACCACTCCGAAATTCGATCCATATAAGTTTCATACAAATCTTCAATTTCATCGGCTACCTGATCTAATTTTTTTTCGTAATGTGCCGATTTTTTTAAGATATTACTAATAATTTGCTTTACCGGCTTAGATAATTTCACCTGAAATTCCAAATCAATATTATCATCAATTTCAATGTCATCCGGTTCGGTAACTTTATATTTTTCAGGATCAATATCTTTTAATAACAAATCATACAGCGTATTGGAGAATAGTTTTTTATCAATGTAGCCAGGATATTCTTTTCTTTTTTTAGAAAAATTTTTGATTATAAAATGATCGTAAAACAACTCTCCGAAATTAGTAATTTCATCGTAGATTCCTTTTCGATCAAACTTTTTTTTGAACCACAAAACCAACCGACCAAAGGCACTTAGTTTTGGCGGTTTCTCAACCCTAAAAAAATTGATTAAGTGATAACGCAGAAAATTACCCCGCATGTTGAACCATTGAGCAAAAAACTCAACAATTAAAGAGTTGATAATGCTACTTACAATGTAAATAACAATTAGGCTAATAATGGTTTGTATAATAAAGTGCATTTTTTAAAACGATGAATTGTTAATAGATTAATTATTGATTGATCAATTGATTCATTCATTGATTCATTCATTGATTTTTTTGTTGTTCATCTCCTATTACATATAACTTTCAATTGAATAATAATCAATCATCTAATAATGTATAATCACTTAATTTATAAGAATTTTACATTTTCACAAATCGCTTTCGTGCTATTTTGCCTTCACTTTCTATCACTCCAAAATAAATGCCTTTGCTTAACTGTTGAATATTGATTGTTTGAACTTGATTAGCATGATAATTTTTTATGGCTTTTTCAACTTGAGTTCTTCCTGTAATATCTACTATAGCAAAAGTAAATTGACCAATATGATAATCGTTTAAGCTAAGATTTATTTGATTATTAGCTATATTTGGATATAAACTGAATTGCTGATTTAAAGTAGCATCGATAATACCAACGCACAAACCAACATTTTCTACAAAAATAGATTCTTGCAATTCGCAGGAGTTGGCATCTAAAACCGTAACGGTTAAGTTAGTAGAAAAAGAGACATTGGTTATAGAATCTGCCGTACCATTATTCCACTGATAAGTGTAAGGCGGCACGCCTCCATTGGCAACAACCGAAGCAAAACCATTTACTGCAGTTCCGTCGCCATTTTCGCAAACATCTTGCTTTATTATTTCAATACTAAAACCTGATGGCTCGTTTATTACAAAAGTTTCTGTTACCACCTCATCATTGTCGTCGGTAACGGTAACCTCATAAGTACCTTCACTTAACCCACTTAAAATGGTGGTATTAGATGGCGAAGTTGGAATATCAACCGGATTACCAGTAGTAGTATTTGCCCAATCAATATCATACTCCAATAATGTTTCACCGCCAGAAACAAAAATTTCGATTAAACCGTCATTTTCACCAGCGCAAGAAATTCCTTCTACCCCTAAAACACTTATTCGTAGCTCTGTTGAAATAGGTAATAAACTAAAGCTATCTTCAAAATCGCATCCATTACTATCTTCTACAATTAACGAATAGTTGATGATGCCACCGGCTTCATTATCTGCACTTAAATTAGTAATACACAAATCTGTACTGCCTACTGGTGTCCAGGTAATGTTGTAAGGTGGTGAACCGCCCGTAACATTATGGCAGGCAGATCCATTGTTTAAATCGTTGGTTTCATTTTCTATATCCATTAAATTTTGAAGTGGTGCTGGATCATCTAAAGTCATTTGTTTGGTAAACGATGCCCCAATAGCATCTGAAACAATAACGGTGTAGGTACCCGCTGCCATGTTTAAACGCTCAGGGGTTTGCGGTCCATCAGACCAATTGTAAATTAACGGAGGTGTAGCATTAAAACAAGTGACCACTATGCTGCCATTGTTATCACCAAAACAAAGCGGTTCACTTAATACTATTTCACAATTTAAATCTCCAATGTTTCTAAAAATACTAATAGATTCTGAAACTGAACAACCGCTGTTGTCGGTAACTTTTACAAAATAGAGCCCTGAACTTAAATCTTGAATATTTAATACATTCTCTACTGTACTGCCATCAGGGTAAGTCCATACTATTTCATAAACTGGTGTATTGCTAATCAAGCGTGGTGTTCCACCCATAATTTTAATGCTGGCTTTTCCATTGGCGAGTTCATTTTCTTCATCTTCTTTTTCAACAGTAATGTACAGTTCTGAAGGTTCTGTTACAGATGCCCGTTCTTCAGAAATATCGCCCGCTGAATCTTGAACAACCAAAAAATACACCCCTGCCGGAACATTAGTTAAATTTTGATCGGTAGTTCCATTACTCCACAAAAAGGTATATGGCGGAACGCCGTCGGTTACTTCAACAGAGATGCCTCCATCGTTACCCTCAAAACAAGAGACTGGTATAAATTCGGTAATTTTACTTTTTAAAGGCGACATAAAATCTTTAGAAGAAGCAGCATTAATGATCTCTTGGTTTTCCACATTCTGTATCCAACTTACAATGTATAGGTTGTCTTTATTCCAATCAGCATTTGCCGTAAAAGTATAAGAATATAAAAAGCTGTTCCCAACAGTTGGGGCAAAAAATTCTTGACCACTAAAATTGTTTAACATTTTGCGCACTACATTTTGATGTACCGTTTCTCCATTCGGCGCATTGTATTCAACTTCACTTTCAACCACAGCTGTTCTAATAATATAATTGCCGAGAGGTTGTGCTACTTCGGTCGCTATAATAATACCAAGTTGATAGTTGCCATTTCCATCATCGGTTAAATTAAAGGTGTCGAAAATAACAGGGCTTTCCGGCTCTGTAGCAGTAAATTCATCAATAGCAGATTGCTCAATTAAGTTTTCTCCTTCTGGTAATAATTTTCCGTTCATCACCATTTGTGGCGTGCTGCTAATACCATAATAGTTGCTAGCGGCGGTGTATTCACTTGCATTTTGGCTATGAAAAAAACTGCTGCTAGAAGGATACGGTGCGTAGTAAGCAATGTGAATAGCATCTGCTAAGTTATTGGCTAAGATACTGTTGTAAAATTGTTCATTTTTGGTTTTACACTCGGTACATTCGGTGTTGGTAAAATGTTCTAATAAAATATATCGTTTAGATTGTGCATTGGCAACTTCTGACAAAAAAAGAAATATGCCAATAATAATAACAATACGACTATATGTACTCATAATTTATGGTTTTCGTAGGTCAAAGGTAAAATAAATGCCTTGTAATTTCGCTTAATTGATGATTCTATTTGAGTAATGAGCAAATAATAACAATACTGTTTATATTTGTTCTTTTTAGATTGGGATGGATTTACTCAATAACATAGTGCAAAACGAAAATTAAGGATGAAATAGTGTTTAAACAATGATGAATTTTGAATGATAAGTGTCGTATGGAAAAAATATTTATGAAAAAAACAAGAATTTGGTTGATTTTAATCCTTTTAATCGGATTATGTTTAGAAAATAATTTAGCCTTTGCACAAACAGAATCACTTAATGCATTAGTTTATGAATTAAGCCAGCATGCAGCCGTAAAACGAGGTAAAGTTGTTTTATCTGTTTATGAGGTAAATAGTAAAAAACAGGTTTACCAATTTAATGAACACCAATTTGTTAAGCCTGCCTCCATTTTAAAATTGATAACTACGGGTGTGGCTTTAGAGCAATTGGGTGCTATGCATCAAATAAAAACCATTTTAGGTTATAGTGGTTCTATTCAAGATGGCGTTTTAAAAGGCAATTTAATTGTTAAGGGTTTTGGCGACCCTACTTTTGGTAGCGATCGTTTTGGCGAAGAATATACCCTAACCCATATTATACAGCAATTTTCTATGGCATTGATGAATGCCGGCATTACATCGATTGATGGAAATATTTTAGTAGATGCCAGTAGTTTTGATACAGCAGTTAACTCTCCAAAATGGCTATGGGAAGATATTGGTAATTATTATGGGGCAGGTGCTGCCGGTTTTAATGTGTTGGAGAACAAGTACGCTATTGAATTTCATACAACAACTACTGGAGAAAAAACGCAAATATTGAATACCTATCCTACAATAAAAGGAGTAGAACTAATTAATGAAGTGCGTGTTGGCGAAACAGGTAGTGGAGACCAAGCTTATGTTTTTGGTGCCCCTTTTACTACTCGCCAATATATTAGAGGTACGCTACCACCCAACCAAAAAAGTTTTACCATTAAAGCTGCTATACCCAACCCAGCTTTGTTTTTTGCGCAAACCTTAAAAGAACAACTCAAAACCAATGGTATTATATGCTATGGAGAGACAAAAGCCTATTATGCCGCAGCATCTTGCGAAAGAATAGGCGATCAATTGTATACGCACAAATCGCCACTGTTAAAAGATATTGCCCATTTAACCAATGTTAAAAGCATTAACCTATATGCAGAGTGTTTGTTAAAAATGTTAGCAGCCGGTTGCAATACTACGGGTAATGTCAATAGTGGAATTCTTAATTTAGAAAATTATTTTGATACAAAAGGTTTTTCAAAAGATGATTACCAAATATATGACGGAAGCGGTTTGTCGCCAATAAACAAATTGACAGCTAATTTTTTTACCCGAAACTTGATAGAATTGCATCGAAGTGCAAACAGTGAGGCTTGGATGAAATCATTATCGGCAATAGCTAATAATGTACAAGCCAAAAGTGGTTATATGGATGGTGTTAGAAGTTATGCCGGATTTGTAAAAGATGCGCAAAATAGACTTTTAGCCTTTACCTTTGCAGTAAATGATTATACTTGCTCAGCTAGTGAAATGAAAAAGTTAATGAAACCAATTATCCTTAAATTATCTGAACTTAATTAAAATTTAAAATGTATATATAATTATGGACACTTACCCGTTTATTAAATGCCTGCTATTAGATAAGTCAATATTGCTAAAATCAACTTTGCTTAAGCTTGGTTTATGTTTTATGGTTTTGCTCACATTTTCTAATTGCAATAAAGAAGAAAAAGTAGCTCCATCAATCAACAATATGGTTTTTATCAATCCGTCAACTGTTGAAATAAAATTAGACAATCTTCAAAATAATGAAAAGGTAAATATTATTGCCACCGATCAACATGGCAATACCTTCGAGTTTTTAGGCTTATCAGAACAACCCATTCGAATTTCCACTTTACCAGAAGGTAATGTATACACTTTTCAAGTACAATTGGAATATGAAAACAATAAAGGTAAAGCAAAACAAAGCGATTTCGGATCAGCTACTGAACCTGTTTTAGCTTCCGAAAATTTGGATACGTATTTTGACCGGATTGAGATGCTCAAAAGCATAAATGATGCCCGTTCGGTTGAACAAATTTGTGGCGGAACAACGTATGCTGCTGCACCGCCGGTTGTTTGGAATGATTTGTTGGAAGATGCCTCAGAAATTCATAGTATAGCTATGGAAAGCCACAGTTTTTTTGGCCACGAAAATCCAGTAACCGGAGAACGAACAGATGACCGGTTGAGAAGTATTCAGTATCCTTATAAAGCTTGGTCAGAAAATATTGCGCAAGGATATCCTACGGTCGAAGCCGTTTTCAAAGCTTGGATTGAAAGCCCGACGCATTGTATTAATCTAATGAATGCTAATATTACGGAAGTGGGTGTATTTAAACAAGGCAAATATTGGACACAGGTTTTTGGTGCTCGATAGTTGGGTAAATCCTAAAAGGAAAATTCCAAATTTCAAATTCCGAGTTTCAAATTCCGAGTTTCAAATTCCAAATTCCGAAACTGATTTAAGGCTTATATTCTTTGTTGAAAGAGCAATTAATAAAAACGTTTCTAAAGTAGGTAGAAGCAATTTCCATTTGATAGTAAATCTAATCTTTCGATTTGTTATTTGAGTTTTTCTGATTAACTCTGTTATCGTCCTCATTTGCTAATTTTACCGCTTTTCTTATTACAGCACGAGATACTGAGGTTTTTCTTTTACCAGTTATAATTTTGACCTTACTTATATTATACATTTATTTTTGTATGAATGTAAGTCAATAAAAAAAGGAACCACCGTAGCAATTCCTTTCAAATATTTTTTAACCGATCACTCATTGATAATTGATCATGAACAATTTATAATTCCTAAACCGCATCACTCAAACTTGTAAACGTAAAATCCCGAATCTTCATCACCGGAATCATATTACCATCAATGCGATACTGTTTGCCAAGCGTCTCTAAGTTGTTCAACATAATAATCGGACTTTCATTAAAACGGAAATTTTTAACCGGGTATTGAATTTGTCCGTTCTCAATATAAAACGTACCATCACGCGTTAAGCCGGTATACAGTAAAGTCTGCGGATCAACCGAACGGATATACCACAAGCGCGTAACTAAAATACCACGCTTGGTATCTTTAATCATGTCTTCGGTACTGGCACTGCCACCATCCATAATATATCTGCCACTAAACGGAACTGGTTCCACCCCTTTCTCTTTTGCCCAAAAACGACCATAGCGTAAATTTTCGACAACGCCGCCTTTAATCCAATCCATTTTTTCAACCGGCAAACCACTGCCCGTCCATGTTCTGGAAGGATTAGCTTCATTAAACGGATCTTGATAAATGTTCACACGTTCATCAACAATTTGTTCTTTTAATTTCGTACCGCCACCTTTCTTCGACATAAAACTTCTGCCTTCATCGGCACGGCGCGCACCCAAATTCCACATCATATTGCTAATCAAACCAACAGAGGCAGCCGGTTCTAAAATCACCGTATATTTTCCAGGCTCAACGGCTTTCGCATTTTTTGAATCTACCGCTTTTTTAATTGCCCGCTCCGAAGCTGCTGCTGTATCTAATTTACTAATATCATTATAATCGTGAATAGCATAACCAGAACCCGTTCCATCTTTGGTACGCATCGTCACCGTAAAATCCGTTGAGGTTCCACGGTTGTAAGCAAACAAACCATTGCTGTTCATCATCGAACCAAAACCATTATAATCTTCTTCAAAACCTGCAGCAACCACTCCGGCCGCTTTAGCCGGTCCAATACTGGTTTCTGCTATTTTGGTCCGGTCTTCTGGGGTAATATCAGCCGTGCTTTGTTTAAAAGTGATGCTGTCTTTAAGCTCCTGCGCTTCTAAGGGTGGCATAAATTCCGGGTTCTCCGGGCTAAATTGTGCCAACTCTTCTGATCGGCGAACCACCCGTTCTAAAGCCGCGTCATCTAATTCATTAATACTGGCGCTACCCGATTTTTTACCAAAATTTGAAGTAACGGATAAAGAGGTATTCGTTTCTACACCGGCGGTAGTTACCGTGTTGCGTGCATAACGAATATTGCCGCCTTGGTAGCCTCCTAAATTAGCTTCCACCGTTTCGGCTTTCGATAAATCAATTATTTTTTGTAAGATGGCTTTTGCCTCTTCTTTATTTAATATTGCCATGGTTTCTCTTAAATTTTTCTTGCTGTATTAATTACATTCACATTATTAAATCGGGTAGTTGAACTGGCATGCGAAACCGCACTTACCTGCCCCGGCTGACCCTTACCATCAAAAAATGAACCCCAAGTACGCTGATCACTTGCATCGCAAATCGCTTCACAACTATTCCAGAATTCTTGTGTATTGCTTTGGTAGGCAACATCTTTTAACATACCGGCTATCTTCCCATTTTCTATCTTATAAAATAAAGTACCACCAAACTGAAAGTTATAACGCTGTTGATCAATAGAGTAAGAACCTCTGCCAACTATATAAATACCTTTATCCACATCACGAATCATGTCTTGAACAGAATACTTTTCTTTACCCGGCTCCAAATTTACGTTAGGCATGCGTTGAAACTGAACTGAACTCCAGCTATCGCCATAACAGCAACCGTGCGATTCTGTTTCATTAATCATACTGGCTTGATCTCTAATTGCCTGATAGTTCACCAAAATACCATCTTTTACTAAATCCCAACGCTTGGTTTTTACGCCTTCATCATCATAACCCACCGCGCCTAAACTGTGTTTTAAGGTTTTGTCGGCATATAGATTTACTTTGTCGTTACCATATTCAAAATTACCGCTTTTCCATTTATCGATAGTGGCAAAACTGGTACCCGCATAATTGGCTTCATAACCCAATACGCGATCTAACTCTAAAGGATGACCAACCGATTCGTGAATGGTTAAGCCTAAGTGATTCGGCTCTAACACTAAATCATATTTACCCGCTTCTACCGATTCGCAAGACAACATACGCTGTACCTGTTTAGCGGCTAATTCTGCATCTTCAACAATATCATAAGCGTGCCGGTATAAAACCACATCATCTGGTCCGGCAATTTTTTCACTGTCTTTCGGTTTCAGATATTCGTAACCCATACCCACCGGCGCACTCAATGCCTGTCGCGATTTAAACATACCCGTTTCTTTATCCGTACCAGAAACACTAAAGGTGGGCCAAGTTCTATGAATATCCTGATCAATATACGAACCTTCTGTAGAAGCAAAATACTTCTGTTCATTTACAAAAAACAAATTGGTATTAATGAAACTCGCCCCGGCATCCATAGCTTTAGCATTTGCTGTCAACATCAAATCAATCTTTTCTTCAATGGGCACTTCAAAAGCGTTAATTTCTATGGGGGTTTTCCAACTCACTTCGCCGTGCGCTTTTACCGGCACCATTTGTACGGCTTCTTTTTGAATGCGACTGTTGGCTTTGGCAATGGCAACAGCTTGTTGAGCAGCTTTGGCAATACCGTCTTCACTAACATCATTAGTTGCGGCAAAACCCCAAGTTCCATTGGCAATTACGCGTATACCACAACCAAACGATTCGGTGTTTTCTACATTTTGCACTTTATCTTCCCGGCTAAATAAAAATTGATTTAAATATCTGCCAATGCGCACATCGGCATAAGTTGCCCCAACTTTGGTGGCGGCGTTTAAGCCAGCATCCGCTAAAGCTTTTTTGGCTGCTACTTCTAAAGGCGAAGCCAACATCGCTTCAACCGGAACCGCTTTAGAGCCATAAGGCAACGGAGCCACCAGCCCTCCAACACCTAAAGCTGCCAGTTTGTTAAAATTTCTTCGGTTTATCTTTTTCATAAAAAAAAATTGTTCAGCACAAATTACCAAAAAATGAGGAATACTTACAAAAAAGCAACTTTACAATTATTAATTAATTAAAAATTAGTGGAAGCGAAACTGGTTTGCTCGTCCAAACGGCAGTCCCGCCATCCGCTCAAATACCATTCTGCCCATCTACATTGCCTGCCCTGCAAATGGTATAACCGCTGCTGTCGGGGCTAGGTTGCTAAGGGTAGTGGTTCGCAGGGAGCAATGCTTTAGTCCTGTTTTTGATTTAAAATCAACAATCCATGTCAAAGATCAAAAACAAAGCCTAAACCACCTTGGTAAATAAAATCGCCCGAATTGCTGTATTGTTGATCGAAAACCCAAAATAGGCTGCCTTCTGCAATTATAGAAAACCGGTTGTTGATGCGTTTTTTCAAACCTAAGTTATTGCCCAAAAAAATATGATTATCATCATTACGTATCCATTCGTGAATAAATTTAGGAACTGTATAAACCGCAAAATCGTCGTTTGGATGAAAAGATAAGTATACTGGAAAAGTTTGACGACTAACAAAAGTCTCAAAATTAGGTACAAATTGATATTCCAATGCTAAACCGGTAGCCATTGCAAATTTAGTTTCGTTATCTCCAAGAAATTGATATTTTCCATCAATAGCAATATTAGCACTTGAGGAAATTTTTAATCCGGCATCAAACCTGTGGGCGAAACCACGTCTGCCAAAAACCTCTACGTGAGGGAAAACGGCTAAGCCTAAGTCGCCACCAAAAAATTCGGTTTGGTTCGCTCCATATGCTGATGTTGAAAAACCAAGTGTGTGTTCATCAACAGGTAAAGTTTTAGCGGTTTGCAAACTACTAACTTGTACACAACCCGATAAAAAAACACTTATGATTATAGCACATAACATCAACCAATAAAATCTACCCATCAAGAACAACAGATTGTTCAAACGTAGATATTTAGATTGTAAAACTCCTTCTTTCAAATTCGCAAATGTTTAATTTATACGAAGATAATAGAATTCTGCAAGTCTTGAATGGTGTTTGTTTAAGACAATGCATAAAAAGTAATCCTGCAAGAATAACAGCCTGAAAGCATAAAAAATTATCAGAAATTGATTTGCCAATTTGTATAAAATGCACTGCTCTACAAACCCAAAATATCAGCCGTTAATTTATTTGATGTATAGAAAACACAGCCATTTTTATCGGGTTATCCCCTTTACAGAATATCATTTTTTAAACGACCATCTTACTTTATTCAGTCAACATTATAATTATTCTATATAATTTCCTTACCTTACTATGCTAAAAGTAAGACGGGTTGATTTTTTACACATTAGCATTATGTAAAATTTAAAATCATAGAGTCTTTTGTTCTTTAATTTAAATTAAAATTAAGTATTTGTATGAAAGTTTACACTACGGACAAAATTAAAAATGTTGTGCTGCTGGGTCATTCCGGCAGCGGGAAGACCACCTTAGCCGAATGCATGCTTTTTGAAGCGGGTAAAATTAATCGGCGTGGCAGCGTGAACGATAAAAATACCGTTGCGGATTATCATGAAATTGAGCAAGAAAGAGGCAATACTATTTTTAGTTCACTAATGCATTTACCCTGGAAAAGCACAAAAATAAATGTGATTGATACACCTGGTTTTGATGATTTCGTTTCGGAAGTTGCCAGTAGTTTAAAAGTAGCCGATACCGGTATTATGTTGCTAAACGGCCAAAATGGAGTTGAAGTAGGTACAGAGCTCATTTGGGATTATTCTAAGCAATTTAAAAAACCGATGCTGTTTGCGGTCAATCATTTAGATCAGGAAAAAGCAGACTTTGATACAACTGTAGATCAAGCAAAAAACCGGTTTGGAAGCGGCATTACTGTGGTGCAATATCCTTTAAACCAAGGCGAAGGGTTTAATGCAATTGTTGATGTACTTAAAATGACCATGTACGAATTTCCTGCAGAAGGTGGCAAACCAGATAAAAAACCGATACCCGATAGTGAAATTGACAAAGCCAATAAGTTACACAACGATTTGGTTGAATCAATTGCCGAACACGACGAAAGCTTAATGGAAATGTATTTTGAAAAAGGCTCGTTAGATGAGGAAGAGATGACCAAAGGTTTGCACGGAGCTATGGCAAACAGAGACCTCTTTCCCTTGTTCTGCCTTTCGGCTAACAACAATATGGGTAGTGGTCGTATTATGGGCTTCATTCACGATATTGTGCCTGGTCCGGTAGATCAACCCTTTAAAGTAAAAGATAAAGAAGCCAACCATCCGGTTGACCCAGACGCCACTACCAGCCTGTTTGTTTTCAAAACAATTAGTGAACCACATTTGGGCGATATGTCATTTTTTAAAGTGACTTCGGGCAAATTGACTTTAGGTAGTGATTTGATCAATATGGCAAATCAGGGCAGTGAGAGAATTACGCAGCTTTACTTAATGGATGGTAAAAAAAGAACCAACGTTGAAGAGTTGCATGCCGGTGATATTGGGGCAACCGTTAAATTGAAAAATACGCATACCAATAATACGCTTACTGTAAAGGGTAGCGACATTGAATTAGAACCGATTAAGTTTCCAACACCGCGTATTCGAACAGCTATTACCACTAAAACCAGTGGCGAAGAAGAAAAAATGGCAGTAGCCTTAAACAAACTGCACGAAGAAGACCCAAGCATTATTATTGAGCAATCAAAAGAGTTGAAACAAACTATTTTAAGCGGACAAGGTGAGTTACAACTACAAATTATTAAACACAAAATTGAAAACAATTATAAAGTTGATATAGAATACCTTAAACCCAAAATACCTTATAGGGAAACCATTAGAAAAAGTGTGCGTAAAGATTATCGCCATAAAAAACAAAGTGGTGGTTCCGGTCAATTTGGGGAGGTTCATATGTTGGTAGAACCTTTTACTGAAGGTGCTCCGCATCCTGCGGATTTAAATGTGCGTAAAGAAGAAACCATAGATTTGCCATGGGGCGGTAAACTCAACTTTTTGTGGTGCATTGTTGGTGGTGCTATTGATGTAAAATATTCAAACGCCATTATGAAAGGAGTGATGGAAAAATTGGAAGTCGGTCCGTTAACTGGTTCGTATGTACGCGATGTACGGGTGGCTGTTTACGATGGCAAAATGCACGCAGTAGACAGCAACGATATGGCTTTTAAATTGGCTGCTACCAATGCTTTTAAACAAGCGTTTGTTGAAGCCAATCCGCAACTGTTAGAACCCATTTATGATGTTGAAGTGTTAGTGCCTGAAGAAATTATGGGCGATGTAATGGGTGATTTGCAAACTCGCCGTGCCACTATAATGGGTATGGATGCCGATGGGCATTACCAAAAAATTAAAGCCAAAGTACCCTTAAGCGAATTGTATAAGTATTCATCTACTTTACGTTCGTTGTCGCAGGGTAGAGCAAAACACAACCGGGCATATGCAGAGTACGCCCCATTAACACCCGATATTCAGGCGCAACTCATCAAAGAATATCAGGAAGAAAGCGTTAATTAATTTGCTTTAAAGGTGACATCTTTAATAAAGGTGTCACCTTTACTTACGTATTTTCAAAATTCTGCAAAACAACACTTTTTTATATCGAATATTATAAGAGGTTAACTATTAGCCTCTTTTTTTTAATAGCACAATCATTTTTTTTGAAGCGAACCAGATGTACTCATACGAAGGGCAGTCCTGCTTTCCGCTCAAATGCCATTTTGCCAACGCCACAAAACCAAGCGCTGCAAATAGCATAACCGCTGCAATCAGGGCTAGTTTTCTAAGGGTGCTCCGTTGTAGTTGCTAAACTTTTCTAGCCCACAAAGTAGCCACAGTTAAACCGGCAACAATATGCCAAATGCCCCACCATGCGGCTATTACGCCCATGCCACCAATAGACAGCTCGTTAAAAAAATTAAAGTATAAAATTAAAGCTAAGCCAGAGTTTTGGATGCCCGTTTCAATAGTTAAGGTTTTGGTGTTGGGCAAGTTGAGCTTAAATAATTTAGCCAAGCTAAAGCCACATGCTAATGCCAACATATTATGCAATAACACTAAAACAAATATAACATGAATGTATTTAGTAAAATTTTCCCAATTTTTGGAAAATGCTAACAGTACAATAGCCAAAAAAATAAGGATAGATAAATATTGAATCGGTTTAACTATTGCAGCCGTAATTTTTGGGAAGTAATAATTAAACAGCATACCCAACACCAACGGTATAGCCAATATTAATGCAACGGTTTTAAACATCTCGACCGGATTAACATTAATACTTTGCATTAATGCTGGAGCAAATAAATTGCCATACAATTGAAAGTTAAATGGGGTTAATACTACGGCACTTAAGGTAGCAAAAGCAGTTAAGGTAACTGACAAAGCTGCATTGCCTTTGGCAAGCGAAGTCATAAAGTTAGAGATATTACCACCGGGGCAAGCCGCCACTAAAATCATACCCAAACCAACGCTGGCAATGGGTTGCCAAACACACACTAATAAAAAGGTGCATAAAGGCAGCAAAATAAATTGACTTACTATACCGAGCAAGGCAGGTTTAGGTATTTGAATAATTCGCTTAAAATCAACCACACGAATGCCTAGCGCTACACCAAACATAATAACAAAAAGGCTAATGTTTAGGGGAAGTAAAGCACTTTCAACATCAGGTAATTGTAATTGATCTATTGATTGTTGGATTAGTAAAAACATTGCTTAAATATACTTTTATTACAATAAACAAAGCGCACTTTTCTATTTAATTGTCAATTTACTTATTTAGCAACGAAGCATGTTGTTTGAAGTATAGCCTTGATTGCAGCGGTTATACCGTTTATGCAGCATGGCTTTGGTGGGTTGGCAAACGGTATTTGAGCGGAAAGCAAGAGTACCCTTATTTTAAGTCTAGATGTTTCGCTTCAAAAAAATTATACGAAAATTTTAAAAACGTTTTTACCATTAAGTTAAAGTTAGCTACATTCTGCGTTCTAAAAGTTTAATGGTGTAGGCATGGTTGTGCTCTTCATCTGGTAAGTAGGGATAACTTTTGGTTTCAATCCACATTTTTTCGTCAATGTCTGGGAAATAGGTATCGGCTCCAATTACTTTGGTTTGCACCCTGGTAAGGTATATTTTTTCAGCATCTGCCAGCATCTTTTCGTAAATACTGGCACCTCCTATAATAAACACTTCATCTTGATTATCTAAACGCGCAATGGCTAAGGCTGCACCAAGCGAGTTAACCACTTCACAACCTTCAATTTTTAAATCTTTTTGATTGGTTACTACTACATTGGTTCTACCGGGTAAAGGCTTACCAATTGAGTCGAAGGTTTTCCTGCCCATAATAATATGGTGCCCTAAGGTTACTTTTTTAAAGTGTTTTAAATCATTGGGCAAATGCCAGGGTATTTTGCCATTTTTACCAATGGCATTGTTTTCTGATAAGGCTACGATAATTGAAATAGTCATATGGCAATTGGAGCTTTAATTGCTGGATGCGGATCATAATCCAACAGCGTAAAATCATTAAATTTAAAATTAAAGATGTTTTGCACGTTGGCGTTTATTTGCATTATCGGTAAACTACGTGGTGAACGGCTAAGTTGCAGTTTTACTTGATCTAAATGATTTAAATATATATGCGTATCTCCAAAAGTATGGATAAAATCACCAGCATGCAAACCACAAACTTGAGCAAGCATTAACGTTAGTAAACTGTAAGAGGCAATATTAAAAGGAACACCCAAAAATACATCGGCACTGCGTTGGTATAATTGGCAACTTAGTTTATTGTTAGCAACATAAAATTGAAATAAACAGTGACAAGGCGGTAAAGCCATGTGTTGGATGTCTGCCACATTCCAAGCACTTACAATATGCCGGCGTGAATGTGGATTATTTTTTAGCCCTTCAACAAGTTGGGTGATTTGATCAATACTTTGCAGGTTGGGGGCAGACCAACTACGCCATTGATGTCCATAAACCGGACCAAGCTCACCGTTTTCATCTGCCCATTCATTCCAAATGTTGACTTTGTTTTCATTAAGATATTTAATGTTCGTGTCACCATTTAAAAACCAAAGTAATTCGTAGATTATTGAGCGAAGATGTACTTTTTTAGTTGTTAACAAGGGAAAACCATCTTGTAGGTTAAAACGCATTTGATAGCCAAAAATGCTTAATGTACCCGTATTGGTTCTATCACTCCTTTTGATTCCTTCATTTAGTATGGTATCCAGCAATTTTAAGTAAGCATTCATTGTGCAAATAAACTACTATATCTATAAATTAAAAGTAATTTTTATTAACAAGTATGTTCAAAAAAAAATGAAGGCAGTGTTTGATGCCGAAAATTTACTGCAGGCTATATCTGGAAATGCACCACTACTTGGCAACCCAAGTCTTTTGTACGCTGGCGTACAATAACATCGTGCGAGAATTGTCGCATTAAGTAAACCCCTCTTCCATTAGGTTCTGCAACATTTTCGGGTGCAGTAGGGTCGGGCAATTTAGATGGGTCGAAACCCTGTCCTTCGTCTTGTATGACAAAGGTGAGCAAATCTTCTGATTGTCTGGTTGAAATTAAGACCATTTTATCTGGGCAACAAGCATTGCCATGATGAATGGAATTATTAACAGCTTCAGTTAAAACCAGCATAATATCATTATACTGATCGGTATTTACTCTAAATTGATCGCAAACTCTTTTAATAAAGGGTTCTAACAAATTAATGTTTTGCGGCTTAGAAGGTAGCTTTAAAAAAAGCTCGGATGGCGGCGGCGTAATACTACTCACGTTATTAAAAACTAATTTCATTAAAATATCGTTCCACTAAAGTCTTATAAAATGGTTTTAATGCAGGTGGAACTGTTTTATACAGCTCTACTTCTGCTTCGCGTTGGCGTAAATATTCTTGAATTTCGGGGGGAATGGCTTTGGGTTTCTCGCGTGCGGTTTCTGCTTCTCGTTGCTCATCTATTTCACGTTGCCGTTCCGCTTCTTCGGCTTTTAGTAAGCGGGTTAATATATCTTGTTGCCTGGTAATCATTTGGGTAGTTAATTTTTTATTTAATAAGTCTTCTTCGGTTTTTTCCATTTCTTCGGCTAATTTTTGCAAATCACCCAATGAATTTTTACCGTCTTTATTCTGTTCTTTGTCTATTTTTTGGATGGCATCTCTAATAGCAGCCTGGCGTTGCGCCATTTTTGCAATTTCTTTGCTCATGGGTCCTTTTTCACCTGGTTTTCCACCCGGTTGTTCACCTTTACCCATTTTTTCGAGCATTTTTTCTAACTGTGCATTCATTTTTTCTTGGGCACTTTTTAAGCCTCCCATACTACCCGGTTTTCCACTACCACCTGGTTTATTGCAATTTTGGTTGCCTGGCATACCTCCACTCATTTGCTGTTGCATTTGTTGCAAGGTTTCATTAAACATTAAGGCGAGGTTGTTAAAACCTGTCATAATATATTGCTGGTTAACCGTTCCGTCATTTACCTTTCGCTCTTCCAAATAATCTAAACCATCATCCATATTTTTGTTGATTTTGGTAATTTCTTTGGTTACAAAGCTTTCAATTTGAAAAATGCGCTTGCTTAAAGCGATTATACTGTCTTTAACCATTTGGGCATCTTCTTGTATCTTATATTGATCTTGAACTAATTTTTTATATTTCGGATTATTAATGTCGGTAATTAATATGGCATCCATCACATCTTCCTGGTCAATGGAGAGTTTTACTAAGTTTTCCAACAACTGTCTAATGGCTTTCATATCTTCTTCCATTTGTTCTTCTTGTTGCTGGTTCATTTGCTGCTGCATAGCATTAGCCATTTGCTGCATTTTTTGTGCTGCACTTTTTTGTTTTTTAGAGGCACCCGATTTTTGATTTTGCTCTAAATTTTCCTGAGCATTTTCCATATCTTCTTGTATCTCTTCCGAATCTTCTTTATGTTCCTCCATACTTTGAGGTTCACTCAATTCTTTACCCATTTCATCTAACTTCTCCAAATCTTCTTTTATATCTTCAAACTTCTCATTCAGCTCTTCCTGTTTTTTCTCTTCTTCGTCTAAATTGCCGCTTTCATTTTCTTTCGTTTCTTCTGATAAATCTTCTTCTTCTTCTGCTAATTCATTTAACTTATCAATAGTTTCGGTCATTTTTTCTTCAAACTCTAATTGTTTAAATAACTCCAACATCCTATCTAATTCTTCTTCTAATTCCTCATCATTTAATTCAAAATCTTCTAACTCTTCAAAGGCATCTTCTTGTTCCAACTTATCTAACATTTCTTCCAACTTCTTCATCATCTCTTTCATCTCGTCACTCATCACCTGCTCAAACAATTCTTGTAGTTTTTCTTTCTTTTCTTTAATGCTTTCTGTAGGCTGACGATACTCTTGCTCTTGTTTTAAATTCTGTTGAAAATCTTGTTGAATTTGTTCAACTTGATTTTGAACTTTCTTATGCTTTTTAATTACATCTTCAATGGCTTTTTTGTCTTCCCAATCCAAATCTTTTTTCTGTAAGATGCGCTCTTTCATATCTTTCACTTCTTCCTTCATTTCTTTCACCTCATCTAAAGTTTCTTTTAGGTCTTCTTTTAAATCTTCGTTTTGCTCATCGGTTTGTTCCTCCATTTCTCTAATAGAAGGCAACTTAAAAGTCATTTCGGGTGTACGGCTAAACTTACTGCCCTTAATACCATCATTATCCCATACTTCAAAATGATAATATACTTCATCACCTGCTTTTAAACCCATACCGGTTAAATCCCAAAAATAAGTGTACTTTGCCGTCTTTTTAGATCCTTTATATTCAACCGGTACTTTTTCATATTCCGCTTCATCTTTTAAACGCCATTTAAAAAACAGGTCAGTCAAACCATAATCATCAGAAGCATCACCTAAAAAATAAATTAAATTTTTATCGGTCGAATCTTTCACTTCTTCAGCCGATATGTTTGGATACAAATCTGGAATAGTACTAATAGTATAAGTTATAGAATCTGCGTTTTTCACTTTTTCACTTGATACATATACTGTATAGGTATCATCTTTAAAAAATTGTTTGGAATAATTAAAATCCAACTCACTAATTCGCTGAGCTTCCACATTTTCTTTGTTGAAGCCCATTTTAATATCATCGGTATTTTTTGCTTTGAATTGCCATAATATTTTTGAACCGGTTGGCACCACAATATCTCCTGTATTACTTAAAGTTTCATCTTTTTTACCTGTGTAAGATGGATAATCTAAATCAACATCAAAACCTACGATAGAGGGTTTAGGAATTACTTTAATTTCGTAATTTTCTGAGGTAAAACCATCTGCTTCAAAATAGAAGTTCAAATCTTTCTGCAAATTGGCAAATTGATAAGAAAATTCATTTTGGTCTTTTTGATTAAGCTTATACGAAAAATCATTAAAATGTATGAAGGCTTCTTTTGGCAAAACTGTTCCTGTAACGCCCACATCAACCATCAAATTTTCATTTTGAATCGCTTCCAAATCATCCGTAAGTAAATTAAAATAGAAAGGAGCCGGCTTCACAAATTCTTCATCATTTCTCAACAATCTGTCTGTACCATCTTTTATCAAATTGGGGGCTGCAAATAATAAGATCACTAAAAAAGACAACGGCAGTAAAGCATATTTAATATACTTGGTGTTTCTTTTTAAATTAACCGCTTGCGTAAACGGAACCGGTTTTAAGGTTGCCGCTTTTTGATTAATGCTCGCTTCAATTAATGCTTTACTCGTTGAATCGTTCGATTGTTCTTTTAATTGCAATACATTTAACAAACGATCTTTCACATCAGTAAAATGTGTGCCTATTATTTGAGCAGCCTTTTGATGAGATATAATTTTACCGAGCTTTAAAATTTGAAGCAAGGGATATAATACGCCTCCGATAAACACCAATCCGCTTAAACCAAGAAAACCGTATAATAAAACTTTTCTAACTGTTGAAGAGAAATAGAAAAAATACTCTAATACGGCAATTAAAATAAATGCCAAGATTACGATACCAATGCTGTACAGTAATCCTCTAATCAATTTGTTAAAATAGTATTTACGGGTAAAACCGTCTAATTTTTGAAGTAATAAATTATAATTATTCGCTTGTATTGCCATGCATAAACTCCTTAGAGCGGTTAAGTTAATTTAAAAATAACAGACTTGCTTAAAGTGACTGAATATTCACACGGAAAAAATAAAAAAATAATTTTTTCCAAAAATTAAATTTTTCGATTACAAGGACATCTTTTAACTAAACTTAGACGACAAAAAACAAAATAGTCATTACTTTTTTTCTTTTTTTTCTTAAAAAGTAAAAATTTTATCAGATTAATCCTCAAATTTATAAGTTTCTTTAATGTTGGAATAGATATGATTTCTGATAAGCCTGTTTATATACTTAATTAGGCTGAATTTTAAACTTTTTGACTAAGGCTTTTGCACTTATACTTCTTCAAAAAATAGCTCCATAGTACCACTATGAAGCGATTTTTTGAATCGCCTAAGCACTAAACTCAATTGCCCTTTATATACATTAGCTAAATAATTAATTTATATTGACTGTAAAATTATAACTCCTAAATGGTAATATTTGTACAACCTCAATAAAAAAATGCGTACATAAATGTTAATTAACGATACTTAATAAAATTGTTATATTATTATGGCATATTATTTGTACTTTGTGCGGCATAAGAGCAATTGAACAAGTCGAAGTTTTAAAACTTAATATAATAATATTGTCAGGCACTACATTTTTTAAAGCAATACTATCAGGTCATCCAATCTTTTTAGCTTCGATTTTAATTTTTTTTGAACGGTTAACATGGCTTTAAATTTCCGTGCCTTTCAAATAAAACCGGAATGTTTTGCTTTATACTAAATTTTATAAAGTTTACATTATCAGATGTGATAAACCTATATTTAAAAAATACCTGACCTACAAGGCACCACCATATATTTTAACTGTTTTTTTAACCATTTTTAATCATTAAGAAAGATGAAAAAAGTTTACTTAATGCTTGGCATTTTATTAATGCTAAGTAGCCTTCTATTTGCACAACCTTGTTTACAAAATGAAATTAAAATATCTACACAAACTCAAATGGATGCCTTGCGGGGCTGCAACTATATTCAAGGAAATGTTGAAATTACCGGCTCCGTTTCAAGCCTAAAAAGTTTAAGTACGGTAACCAGTATTACCGGTGATTTAATAATATCTGATAATGATATTCAAAACTTATGGGGCTTGGAAAACCTAAGTTATGTAACCGGTAGTCTTATTATTCGATCTAACCAAAAGTTAACCTCACTAAGTTATTTATATAACTTAAAAAATATTGGAGAAGCTTTAATTATAGAAAACAACAATAATCTGACTGATTTAAAAGGCTTAGAACAACTTCAATTTAGAAGCAATGAACAAGACTTGTACATTTATGCAAACAACAATTTAGTTAGCTTAAGAGGCTTAAACGGTATAACAAATATTGATGATTTAAAAGTACACGATAATTATGCCTTGGTTGATTTTAGTGGTTTAGAGAATGTGACATCCGTAAATTTTATGGAAGTAGAAAGAAATTTTTTACTGCGTGATTTTAATGGATTACAAAATGTAAAGTCGGCTAATTCTATTAGTATTGAAAAGAACAAATTCCTTAAAAACTTTAATGGCTTAAACAACTTAGAGCGTATTAATGGTTGGTTTTATGTTGATAACAATAATAACTTATTAAATTTTGAAGGCTTAGGTAGCCTAAAACAAATTAAAAGCTCTTTTCAAGTAAAAAACAACAATCGATTAAAAAGCTTTCATGGATTAGATCAATTACAAAGCATTCGTAAAAATTTAAGCATAAATTCAAATAATGAATTAAGAAACTTAAGAGGCTTATCTAGTTTAGAAGTTATTAGTGGCGAACTTAATATTTATTCTAATGGTTTATTAAATAATATTTCTGCCTTAACCAAATTAACATCAATTGATGGTGATTTAATCATAAGTGATAATGCTGCTTTAAAATCGCTTTCTGGTATTGACAATATAAATTACACCGGTATTGACAGATTAGAAATTACTTCTTGTTATAATTTGAATGCTTGTCAGGTAAACAGTATTTGTAATTATATTAGTAACCGCTCTAATTTTGATATTTCAAGAAATGCATATGACTGCAATACTAGCGGTTTAGTTCTATCAAACTGTGCACGAAATCCCTTAACACCGCCAAATCAATTAGATATTGCGCAAATTAATCAGGCAGATTACCAAATTGGTATCCAAAATTATAACGATTGGTTAAAGGTGGAAGTTGTACGTTTAAAAAGACCAGATAGTACTAATCCACTTAACTATCATTTAGTTCACCAGAACGGAGTAGTATCTGAACAAGGTCAAATTCAAAACGAAGTATCTATTAACCTAGCTAATAAAGAAAATGATTTGTATTATCTGTTCATACAAGATGATTTAGGATTTTTCTTTGTGGAAAAATTCTTAAAGCAGGACTAAACAAGCTCCTTTAAAGAAATAATTTAGCACTGGTTTTTTAACCAGTGCTTTTTAATTTATATTAGATAGTTTTTTTCAAAAAGTTTTATTTCGCGAGTATACTTCTATTTAAATAAAGTTAATTGAGTAGGAGGCAAAACCCTGAAAGATTTTCGATGTAGTTTAGTATACCCAAACTGATGAATAGCCGTCCGGTGTTCTACCGTTGGGTAACCTTTATTTTGCAACCAATTATATTCTGGATGTTTTTTATGCTTCTTCATCATATAAGCATCCCTATAGGTTTTTGCTAAAATACTGGCTGCGGCTATCGCATTATATTTCCCATCACCTTTTACAATACAAGCATGTTTTATATTTGGATAAGGTGCAAAACGGTTACCGTCAATTAATAAAAATTGAGGTACAGGCTTTAATTGATCAATTGCCTTATGCATGGCAAGAAAAGATGCTTTTAAAATATTAATCCGGTCAATTTGTATATTACTTACTTTGGCAACCGCAAAGGCTATCGCTTTCTCTTCAATAATTAAGCGTAATTCCGCTCTATCTTCTCCTGTCATTTTTTTTGAGTCGTTTAATTTTTGATGCTTAAAACTTTTAGGTAAAATTACCGCAGCAGCAAATACAGGACCTGCCAAGCAACCTCTGCCTGCTTCATCACATCCGGCTTCTAACCAGGTTTTATGATAATACCGTTTCAATATAGTTTATTAAAACACAATATTATGATACTTCAATAGAATAACCAAAACAGGTTGCGCACAAATTAATCACATGGACTAATATCCAATTTAACGTTACAATTTTTGGGTATAGTAAACCCATTTTTAAGTTCTAAATTAACACCCGCTTTTAAAACTACATCATGACCAGACAATATATTGCCGTAGGTAATGGTAGTTATATCAGCTTGATAGGTGCCTGTACTAAGTGGATTAGCACCTAAGTTTAAAACAGCTGGGCAAGCTGGAAATGAGCTGCAAGCATTTAAACAAGCCTCGAAGGTGGCAAAGTTGTTTGCATTGCCGCCACATCCTCCATAAATAAATTGTTGGCATTCTTGTTCTGCTGCATTGTAATACCATCTTGGAATATATGCTAAGCAAATACCCGGATCAGCAGGTAAAGCACAGATACCGCACTCAATATATTGACTCCATAACGTGTTAGTTATTGTATAATTATTAATTAAGCCGGCATCGCTACATTGAGTAAAACCCGCAAAACCTCCTTCATAACAAAACACACTACCATCGCAGTTATAGACCGTGCTAATTTGATCAGAACAAACTGCTCCGTTTCCGGTATAACCTGATTGCCAAACAGCTATATATTGATTACCATTAAATTGAATTTCTTCAACAGAAGCAACGCAATCATCACAAGTTGGTTTGTTAAGCCAATTTTTGTAATCACAAGTGTTGCAATTGTTATCTACATGCCAAAGTGTATTTAGAACAGTATAATTGTCAATCAAACCAACATCACTACATTGGGTAAAGCCGGCTAAACCTTCTTCATAGCAAAATAAGGTACCATCACAATTATAAACAGTACTTATCGCATCGGCACATTGAGTGTTGTCTCCCCAAAAAGCTATGTATTGTTGACCATTAAATTGAATAACTTGAACAGATTCTATGCAACTACTGCAATCAGGTGCAGTGTACCAATTGGAATAATCGCAACCACATTCACCCGTTGTGTAACTTGAAATTCCATGCCAATTTGTGGCAACACAAGCATTGCTATAGGTATTTCCGTCACATCCACAAACCGGTGCATAATCTGATGTACAAAGAACATTTGGATCAATCAAATCTGGATCAATACAATCACACGCCGTTATACAAGCCGCATAACTTTCAAAATTATTCGCATTGCCTCCACAACCTCCGTAATCAAAAGGTAAGCAATCTTGTTGAGTTGCATCATAATACCATCGTGGTATAACTGCATCACAAGGACCTACTTCAGGTGGCAAATAGCAAAATGAAAAACTCTGTGGATACAAGGTTTCACAGCAAGTGCCTAAAGGATTATTATTGCAATCAAATACAGTTAAACAAACTTTATAAGGTGTAGTAACCGGCTGCCCATTTAAAATTACTGGAAAAGAAATATCCATCGGATTTTGTTCCGTAAAAGTAGTGCCATTACCAAAGTCCCAAAACCAACGACAGGTGTTATCGGTAGTTGGCGTGGTAAAACAATATATATCCGATGCTGTGCTTTGTGGAATATCAGCGGTACCAATAGTTCCTTTATATGCTGATGAAAATGCGGAACCGTTGGCACATAAATCTGTACAAACCCCATCATAAAATTCGGTTATGCCTGCGCACTGTGCTTCACATTCGTTTCCGTAGGTTACACCATCCGATCCACAAACCGGTGCATATATGGCAGGACAAATACAAGGACAATCAGGTACAACGATCACTTCGTAGTATAAATGGGTCGTACTTAAATTTAACGTAGTAAAAATAGTTAATTCATAAATAGTTGTTGAACCGGGAGATGCAATAGGATTAGGGCAATTTGTGCAGCTTAAACCCATTGTTGGAGACCAAGACATAGCGGTATTGCCAATAAAACCTGGTAAGCCTATCTGCACACTTTCGCCTGCACAAATGGTATAGGTTTCTGTAATGGGGCAAGTTCCATTGGTATAGGAGGTTACTCCGCCTTGTATTTGAGCAAAACATGGGTTAGAATACGTTTTGCCATCACAACCACAAACGGGTTGATACTGTAAAGTACAAATACCATTAATATCTATTAAATTTGGATCAATGCATTGAGCATTAGCACTCATATAAATAGTAAATGCTGTTAGAAATAAAAATAAGTTTTTCATGAATAAACCAATTTTAGGGTTAAAAAATTACCTACTGTTTTACAAACAATTGCTTTAAAAATTGGTATTAAACGGACTTTTGCATGCAATAACTCTGTTATAAGACATTTATAATTTACAATTAGTTGCATTGTTTTCAACCTACCAATTCAATTAGTATTAGTTTACAAAATAATTTTTTTTAGTTAGATATGATGAAAGAATGAGTAAGTGGTAGGTAAAAATGAGTATTTGGTAAGTTTTAGGTTGTTTTATCGCTCTTTTCGGTATTCATTACTGTTCGACACATTACAAAATTGTACTCTGCAATTAATTTATTACAAGTACTCATCAGATTATCAAATCTGAAATTTTTATGTCGCCTTTTATGATCAAAATTGCATAATTTGCCTTTATTTTGTTACAAATATTTACACTAATTGCCTTTATTTTGTTACAAATATTTATACTAATTACCTTTATTTTGTTACAAATATTTACTAAATTTGCCTTTATTCTGTTACAAAAAAACTAATGTACCATGTATTTCAACAGGCAAATTATTTATAATTTAAAGCAATGGAAGGTAAAATCGAACAGAAAACCGTTGGTTTTAAGAGGTGCTCGTCAGGTAGGTAAAACTACCGTTGTTAAAGAGTTTGCTAAAGAATATACGCAATTCATAAGCTTAAATTTAGAACGCCCAGAAGATATAAAATACTTTAAAATTTATGATAATGCCAAAACCATTATAGATGCCTTGTTTGTAGCTAACAATTTAAAAACTAATAAAAAACAAAACACGCTGTTGTTTATCGATGAAATTCAAGAATCGCCAGAAGCCATAGCACTACTGCGTTATTTTTATGAAGATGTACCAAAATTACACGTAATAGCCGCAGGTTCATTGTTAGAGCATGTAATGGACCGGGTAAAAAGTTTTCCGGTTGGTCGTATTGAATATTTACATTTACATCCGCTTAATTTTGCCGAGTATTTGCAAGCCAAAAAACAAATTGCAGCTTTAGATCAATTACAAACCATACCGGTGCCGCAATTTGCACATACACCATTAATGAAATTGTTCCACGAATATGCAATTATTGGTGGAATGCCAGAGGTTTTAGGTCTATATTTAAAAACCAGCAACCTTGCTGATTTGTCTTCGGTTTACGAAAGTATATGGCTTACCTATAAAGATGATGTAGAAAAATATGCCAATAATGCGACCGAAAGGCGTGTTATAAAACATATTTTAGCCACCGCTCATTTATATTTAGATCAGCGGATAAAGTTTGAAAATTTCGGAAAGTCTAACTACCGCTCAAGAGAAGTAGGCGAAGCCTTGCGCAACTTAGATGATGCCAAAATTATACAACTAATATATCCTACTACCGATTTATCGCCACCTATAAAACCTAATTTAAAAAAAGCCCCTAAATTGCAATTTTTAGATACCGGCTTAGTCAATTACGACTTGAAATTACAAGCTGAAATGCTTTCATTAACTGATTTGAACGCCGCTTTTAGAGGGGCTATTATTCCTCATTTAATTATACAAGAAATCATTTCTTTACAAACAACATCTTACAAAAAGCCCAATTTTTGGGTTAGAAATAGCGCGCAAGCCTCTTCAGAAGTAGATTTGATATTAACTCATAAAAGTATGCTAATTCCTATAGAGGTGAAAGCCGGAAAAGAAGGTACATTACGATCTTTACACCAATTTGTTGAACGTGGCGAACATCCTTATGCCGTTCGTTTATATGCCGGTATTTTCAAAATAGAAAAACACTATACTCCACAAGCCAAAAAGCCTTATTTATTAATGAATTTGCCCTATTATTTAGGTACAAAACTTAGGGAATATATTAGCTATTTTGTTGACGAGTATACATTATAAATTACTTGAATTTCGGTAGTAGTATTTATTTCATAATAACTTGAATATAAATTATTTACGGAAATTGAAGTGCTCAATAAGGCTAAGTTAACTTAATTCAACATATAAAGTATAAAATCATCCAAGTGAACCTGTTCACTTGTTGTAGTAAAGTAGCCACGCTTTTGCTGACACAATGGAACAGGTTCCATTGGAACAGCAGTTATTTTACTACAGAAACTTAAGTAAATTATTCAAACGGATAGTCGTGTTCAACAGCTTTAACTTCATCGCAAAACCTACAAATACTTGAGGCTAAACCCGTATTTCGACGCGTTCTGCCAGCTACCGCTTTAAAAACAGGTCCACTAATTTTTTCATCACAGGCTAAACATTCGCCCAAAGTTCCATCGCTGTTATGGTAGGTTTCTAAATTGATACATTCTTGAAAACAATTCATTTGAGTATTTCGGGTATTGAATGCCCAAATTTGGGCACAAGGCTTTGTAAATCCTAAACCCTCTAAACAAACCAATAAACTGTCAAACGGTTGAAGAGCATTTACTAACCCACAATTTCTCACGGCTGTTCCAATATTACGATCGTTAGCGTATACTGTAAAATCAGTAAGTGTTGAGCAAAGTCCACAAGCATTGTGGTGGGTTAAAATTGCACCAGCCGCTTTAGCAGCAGCAGCATCTGAAAAATTAGAAAGGGTATATAATTTTTTAGCCATATCTTCGATAATGACTGCGCAAACCGCTTCACTTTTTTGCTCAGCTTCTTCTTCGTAAGGGTTTTTGAGTAATGAGGAGAAAGGTGTAGACATGGTCCAGTTTTGTAAACTTTCGAGTTGATCAGGTGTGAAGTTTTTTGAGGTAAAGTTTGAACAAGCACAACTAGGTTTACAAAAGCTATTATCTAAACCTGTGGAAGCAACGGGTTGTCCAAACATGGCATCTTCACAAGAAGGTAAGGGTTCAGTTGGGTCTTCTTTACAAGAAAAGAAAAAGATAGATAGCAAAAAAGTAACTACGACAAATGATTTTACTTGCATGATAGTGATTCGATTATGGTTGATAGATTATTTTATAATTACAGAAGCCTAGTAATGGTCAAAAATAGATCATTTTAAAATTGCATCCAAACTTAGTGGTCTGTCAAATTTATACTGTAGGTAAAATTAGAACGGATTACTTTGTTGGAGAATCCGCCATAGCTTTGACTATGGCTACTTTTTTCGCTGCGTTTAAAAGATTGTATTGAGATAAAAGTAGATTAATTTTCCAGGCTTAATAAGTAGTCAGACTTAAGATTAAACGATTTATTTTTACGGACATCAAAATTAGGTTAGTTCTAATTAAGTTAGTGGCTATATATTTGGAAGGTATTTAAAAAGTGATGAGGTTGGAAGTTTAGCCCCGATAGCAGTGGTTATGCTACTTGAAGCATTGATTATGAAGCGTTTGCGTAGCATTTGAACGGATAGCGGGGAGCCCGTTTTTAAATTATTTTTGGTTTCGCTTCTAAAAAAATAGAATTGTTTAAATGCCAGGTTAATAAAATGTACTATAACGAAATGAGATTGAAGCGCATGTTTGGCTGAGTTGATCATTTTCGCATAAAGAAAAATTAATTATTATAATAAAAAGATGCTTATTGCTTAATATACTAAGTTAATTAATTGCATCGTTTTGGTTAAAATGAATTGTATGTATTTAATATATCGTCAACTGATGTTGATTTCATTGTGTTTTGCATTTGTGGCTGTGTTAAAGGCTCAACCACCAACAGAAATTAGTGACAAAACTGAGCTTGATGAAAAACCAGTTAGTCAGTTAGAATTTTGGGAAGACTCGGTTGCGACTTTTTCGAGCGATTTACAAAAAAAAATTACCGAAAATGAGCGCATAGAAACTTGTTATGCAATGATACCAGTATTGGTTCAAGCGTTGAAACAAGAAAATTCTTATTCGTATCCGTTTGATAATTTAGAGTTTATTTCGAAGACCTATGCACCTGACAGTACTTTTAGAATACTGACTTGGTTGGTTCGCTTAGATGAAGTAGGTTACCGGTACTTTGGTACTTTACAAATGAATAATGAGGATAATGATCTGTTTCCATTATTTCATGTTCGAGAACCAATTGTTAATTTAGTGAAAGAAACTTTACCTTTAAAAAAATGGTATGGGGCTATGTACTATAACATAACCAAAGTAAGTTATGCGCAAAAAGATTATTACATGTTATTTGGATGGGATGGCAATAATTTATTAAGCCAGAAGAAAGTATTGGATGTGCTTCATTTTAAAGAAGGAAAACCCGTTTTAGGCGCGCCTATTATTGAATATGAAAGCGACATGCAACAAGGTACTTTCAATCGTATTTTTTTGGAATATAATAAGGACGCAACAGTTAATTTAAATTATGATGAGGATTTGCAAATGATCGTTTTTGATCATCTTGTACCAGAAGATGGGAAAAGCATTGGCATGTATCCAACCTATATACCGGATGGTACATATGAAGCTCTAAAGTTTGAAAATGGAATATGGCAATACGTTGAAAAGGTATTTGATCAAACGCAAGACGAAGCCCCCATACCTGCTCCATTATTTAAAGATAAGGGTCCGTTGCCAGTTGAATTACCCAAAAACAATTAGCAATGTAGTTACAACTTTAGCTTAAGCATAAACTGTGTTGAATAGTTTAAAAAGATCTATATCCCAAACTCTCCCAAATCACTAATGTCTGGTACATCATTATAATGCCATTTGCCCAATACTTTACCATCTTTCAGCAATACCAAACCTGGGTTAGAGCGCACCATGGTTTTAATCGGTATCGCATCAATATTATTAAAGGTATAAATGCCTTCTGCCAGTTGGTTGCCTTCTTCAATAGAAGATGCGGTTAAGCCATAAATTTTTACGCCTTTGTTTTTAGCTTCTTTCAGCAATACATTCGCATTTTTAAAACCTTGTTTACTAGATTTATCTAAATAATAAGCCCCTACTAAAAAGCTGTAGCCACTGTTACCTAAAACTTCATCTTGAATTTCTTCCCCATCGGCATTTTCTATATTAAAATCTTTACACTTAGGTAATTCTGGTTCTTCAATTACTACTTCACGTGGATCACCTTCAATTTTCCAACTTTTGTCTTCCCAAATTTTAGTGCTCATATATAGTTTGCTTTCCATTTCTTTTTGCTCGCCTGTAGCAGAATTCACCATGTTATAATAGATTTCTTTCTTCCCCGGATTTAACCCTTCTTGACTAGTACACTTTCGTAAATCGGTTCCTGCGGCATAGGCTCTAAAATCTTTAACCGGCAAGTGATTAATGTTTCTTATGTTAAACCAAACCGTAAGCAGGGTTAAAACTCCAAGCAAGCCCCATCCTATTTTGGCATTGAACAGCGGCTTTAAATGTTTACGAGCTAAAAAAATTAATCCTACCAAAATCACCATTAAAAATATATCTTTTTGAAATGATTGACTTGGAGCTAGTTTCAAAAAGTCGCCGAAACAACCACAATCGGTTACTTTGTTGGTAACTGCGGTAAAACCGGTTAAAAAAGTAAAAAATGCCAATAAGCCGGTGTATAATAATAAGGTGCCTTTTCTAAAAATACCCAATAATAAGGTAACACCCAGCACAATTTCAAGAATGATCATAAAGGCAGAAATGGGTAAAGCGAGACCATAGCAAAAATCCCAAAATCCGTTTAAAGCAGGAACATATTCACCAAAAATGCTAAAATAGTCTTGCATTTTAAAAGCCGTTCCTTTCGGGTCAATGGCTTTTACAATACCGGAAAACAAAAAGAAAACAGCCATAAAATAACGCAAGTAAGCATAAAACCAACCTTGTCCGCCTTGGGGTTTTTGTATGAATAAACTGATAATTAAAGTAACTGCTAAGGCAATTCCGCCAATTAATAAAAGCAATCCTGTAAAAGTCATGTAATTGTTTTTTTGATTTAATTATTTTAAAAGTTCAAATGTACAAAAGCAAAGGTAGGATAAAAAATATCTTATAAAACTAAAAGTTTAGTTAATAAAGTTTAAGCCAAGCCTTAACAAATGCGAAGGGTAACGAAATTTGAAAGAACGATTATACTTACGACTACTTTTTTATTGGATTCTTAAACGGAAAATTCGTAATTTCGTAATCTGATAACAGCCTAAAAAAAGAAAGTCATGGAAAATATACATTATTTAGAAGAACAGTTTCAAGCACGCATTGATAAGGGAGAACGAATAGAGCCGCGCGATTGGATGCCAGAAAAATACCGGAAAACCCATATCCGGCAAATTTCACAGCACGCTCATTCTGAAATTGTTGGGATGTTGCCAGAAGGCAATTGGATAACCCGAGCCCCTTCTTTAAGGAGAAAAGTAGGCTTGTTAGCGAAAGTGCAAGATGAAGCCGGACACGGTTTATATTTATACAGTGCTGCCGAAACCCTCGGAATCAGCCGCGATGAAATGACGATGCAATTGTTAACGGGCAAAGCTAAATATTCGAGCATTTTTAATTATCCTACCTTAAGTTGGGCAGATATTGGCGCAATTGGTTGGTTGGTTGATGGTGCAGCCATTATCAATCAAGTAATGTTAACCCGTACTTCTTATGGACCTTATGCACGGGCAATGGTGCGCATTTGTAAAGAAGAAAGTTTCCATCAGCGACAAGGCTATGAAATTATGTTGACCCTTTGCAAAGGTAGCGAAGCACAAAAAGCCATGGCACAAGATGCCCTCAACCGCTTTTGGTGGCCCTCTTTAATGATGTTTGGTCCGCGAGATGAAGATTCGCCCAACACCGCTCAATCGGTTAAATGGAAAATTAAGCGACAAACCAACGATGAGTTACGCCAACGGTTTGTTGATATTACCGCACCGCAAGCCGATTATTTGGGCATTACCATACCCGACCCCGATTTAAAATGGAATGAAGAACGTGGACATTACGATTTTGGTAAAATTGATTGGGAAGAATTTTGGCAGGTAGTAAAAGGTAACGGACCTTGCAATAAAGAGCGGATTGCCGCTCGAACAGATGCTTGGGAAGAAGGTAAATGGGTGCGCGAAGCGGCATTGGCTTATGCAGCAAAGCAAGCTCAAGCTGTTGAAGTTAAACAGGCAGTTTAGTATGTCAAAACGTTACCCACGCACTTTATCCTCAGGCGCAAACAATACCGTAATTGTGCTTAGTGAAACGGAAGTGGGTAAGTTATTTACCGGTGATACCCGGTCTGATATAGGTTCTGAAGCTGAGAAAATGAAATTTGCGAATTCCATTAATGATTTAATTACTAAATTTATTCGGTTAGATGTGAATACAGTTTTAGATGCAGATATGTTGGTGATGGAAAGATTGTATCCGCTTGATTACAGAGCCTATGAATACGAACGACGGGTTTTATGGTTTGATGTTTTTGAAGGTGAGCTAAGTCAACTTCATCAAGGTGGCTTTGTGCATCGCGACCTAATTAGACCTTCGGACATGCCGGGTTTATCTTATGACAATATCTTTTTAACACAAAAAGGAATCCGGTTAATTGATGTTGGAATTTCTGCTTTAAAAACGCAAGTAGGTGATCGATTGTTTAGCCGTTTTGTTGAGCAAGAACTCAAAGAAGTAGAAACGTTCCGATCCTATTTTTTAAATCGATAATCATTTTTATGATTTATAAATTCGCATAAAAAAATAATGAGTAATAAAACAAAAGCAAACAACGAATGGCCCCTTTTTGAGGTTTTTATCCGGTCAAAAAATGGATTAGAACACCGGCACGCAGGTAGTTTACACGCAGCCGATGCCTCCATGGCAATTGAAAATGCAAGAGATGTTTATACCCGGCGGCAAGAAGGTGTTAGCATTTGGGTGGTTGAATCTAAACATATTGCTGCCAGTAATCCTGAAAGTAGTGAGGCACTATTTGATCCGGCGGAAGATAAAGTATACAGGCATCCTACTTTTTATGAATTACCTATTGAATTGAAACATATTTAAATATAAATCGTCATGCCGGAATTTTGTGGAGAGTAACGGAACAAAATATCCGGTATCTCCATTAGTTTTCAACTGAAGTTCATTTGAAATCGCTTCAATATGCTAAAACAAAAATTGCTGAATGTAATAATAGCTTCATCAATCCAAAATTTACTCCCAGTAAGCATAACGGTCAATGCTTTTTAGCTTTAAATTACGTTGATCCCAAGTTTTAATTTCTAATACCCGATTCGGATAGGCTTTTTCAATGGTATATATATTAGCTCTTTCTAAATCTAATTTTACGCTAATTCTCCACGCTTCTATTTCCGTTTCATTAAACATAAAAGTGGTGCTGCCCACTCTAAATATGGCTAAATCGGCATAAATAGGACCAACTTTGGCACTAACTTGCGAAGGCATTAACCGTGCATTAAATTTTAAGCCTTTACTTAACTCCATCATTCGCAAAGTAAAGGGTAATTGATCTTCAAATAAAAAATCGCCTTCTTGAATTTTTTCGCCTGTTCCTTCTCCATCCCAATACGAATGGTAGTTAATTTTATATCCATTTTCTTCGGGTGTATATACTTTAAAAGTACTACCACACCACTCCTGACTGCTAATTATCATCTTATGCAACTTTAAAGGTTCGCTTCTTTTAAAAAACATGTTAGTTGAATAATGGTAAGGATATTGTTCCGTTTCAATACGCTCGAAACGGTTTACTTTCAGCACATCATACAAATCCGTTCTACTATAATCATCTGTTTTTACCTTAAAAGCTTCATTAAAAACTTCTTTTACGGTTACGTAAACACACTCGTAGCTTCTTTGTTTTCCATAAATTTTTTGGCTGGCTTCGTAAGTCGCCACTTCTGCCAAACCATCATCCCAAATGGCTTGTTTTGCCCAATTTGGGTTTACATGTTTTTGGTAAGATGATTCATTGATTGGGGTTGACCGTTTCTCATTTTGTGCCATTGAAGTACAACAAATAAGTATCGCAAATACTATAAATAAATAATGATAAAATCTCATAAAGAAAAATTATTTAGGCTATAAAGATAGTTGATAAAATGGGTAGAAAAAATCGGCTTTAAACAAATGGATAAAAAAACCCATCCTCAAATGAAGATGGGTTTTAATAAGTTTATATGAAAAACTATTAGATTTTACGTTGATTATAGGTTAAAATTGGTGCACTTAATTTTAAGGCACCAAAAATCATTAACAACAAAGCTAAGCAAATTAAACCCCATTGTGAAAGGGTTGGAATTTGTGGAGTCGCACAACCGGTATTCATCAAGTCTACCGTTGCAACACAAGTTGAATCCGTTTCATCGGTTATATTTACAGTAGCGGTTGTTAGTGGATTAACAGTTATCATTCCTACTGTTCCATTTTGCCCGTAGGTTCCGTTTGTAATGGTGCCATCCGTCCAGGTTGTTCCACCTCCACCATTATCAAGTACTGCATAAGAGTAGGTGGTAATATCATCTGTCTCATCTTCAGGCGTGTTGTTATTATCGCATTGCTGATCTATGATAACAATTTGAATGTCGCATGGAAGAACTACCGGAGTAGTGACCTCTGTATCATCATCATCGGTAACTTCCGACATTGGATCGCCTACTTCATTGGCATTAACGCTTGCGGTATTAGTGAAATCCATAGTTACACCACCGGTTGTGGTACAAGTGTAGGTGTACGATTCACCCGGGTTAAATACACCATCTCCATTTCCAACGGTTGCCAATTCAGTTGCAGTTAAGGTAATATCACAAGCAGGAGATAAAGGATCTGAAACGACTACATTTTCTAAATCTGCAGAGCCATTGTTGGTTACCGTTATCGTAAAGGTAGCATCCGAACCTGTCATTACTTCTTGTGTGTCATCGCTATTGTCGGCATCATCTTTTACAATTTCAATAGAAGGTGTGGTCATTGGAACGGTAACCTCTGTCGGGTCATCATCCATTAAAGTTACGCCAGCACCGGTGTCGCAGCCTTCCGCAACTACTTCCATTGAGTTAGAAAAGCCGGTTGTTATTCCAGTAACGGTACAAGTATAGGTTTCCGATTCACCAACGTTTAACTGTCCGTCACCTGAACCAGCAGCAACTGTACCATTATCTGTATCAATAGAAGCGAATGTGGGTTCGCACATGGTAACATCAACGCTACTATCCGAAGGAATATCCGTTAACATAATGTTACACAAATCTTCTGTACCATCGTTGGTAATTGTTATCGTAAAGGTTGCCTCACCATTAGTAGATATTTGTGTGTCATCACCATTGTCGGCATCGTCTTTATCAATTGTAATGGAAGGTACGGGGGCATCTGCACAAGCTGGTGTAGTTATAGTTACCGTAATTGGAGGGCAAGTGTTACCTGCAATACCAGAACTAACCATTATATCTAAAGTACCGGCTAAATCACCTGGCTGAGCGGTGTAAACACCAGCAACTGCATCCCAATTTGCTGTATTTGCACCACCAGTTGGATTTGTACCCATATCAAAAGTATCGCCTGCACATGTTGGGCTAATGGTAGTTGTACAAGCAACCGGATCACTAACTTCATTAGTTGGTTGAACTTCGGGATAAACGGTCAAAGTAATCATACCTAAAAATAAATAGGAATCATCAGCAGTGCCACTCACAGCATCTTCGCCAAAGCAAAGCAAATAAGCATGGAGTAATTGGGATTCCGCAACACAATTATCTGCTCCTGTATGAATGCCTTCAATGACGCCCGGAGTTGGAGGCGCAGCTTGCGATACATCTGCCGGTAAATCGGTTGAGTAAATGACCGCAGCATCTGTATTGGCATCGGCAATAGCTGCGTTGGCATTTACGAGAGCTTGCCAATCTGAAATTTCGGTTCCAAAAGTACCGGTACAAATGCCGGCAGTAGCATCATCGGGTGTAGCTGAAGGACAACCCACAGCTGCACAGTT
>CALHDG010000061.1 GCA_938023075.1 uncultured Chitinophagales bacterium | reverse complement strand
GTAGTAATAATGTCTGTAGTAGTATACGGTCCAGCATCGGAAAGTACACCTCCAATTTTATAATCCCAATCCACTTCGCTGGGGTAGTCTCCTTCTTCAATAAATTGAATGGTAATTTCGGTTTCGCCAATTGGGCATTGCGCGTAACTGGCATTCATTAGTAGGCTCCCCAATAGTAGGAGGAACAGTTGTTTCAGCATATTCATATGTTTTTGTTTAAATGGTTATTTTTTTAAAAAAGAAAAAGTTCAATAGTTTCAATTATCTTATGCACTAAGATATTTATATAAGCATAGTATATATACAGCCTAATACTTAAGAAGATTTTAATTATTAAAATGTAAGGGAAAAATAAAAGATTAAAGTTTCTATAAAAGTGTTTTTATCATCATATGTTTGTTGTTTTTAATGCAATGCAAATGTAAATTGTAAAATTTTGATATGCAAATTTTTAGGCAACTATTTTAAATGTACAATTAATAAATAAGCACTTCTCCAATATTTTTAGATCGGTTCAATAATTTATGTAAACACTCAAATTATCATTAATGGTACGGTAACCAATGCTGTAAACGGAGAATCTTTATTTGGAGTAAATGTTGTAGCAAAAAAAGATACAGTTGTTGGAACAAATGCTTCTGAGAGGGCAAAATAAATAGTCACCAAATTATCTATTGATATTGATGGACACTTCCAACCTATCCCCTCATAAAAATGAAATATACTTTTCCAAATAGTACCGCAACTGCAATTTCGGCATACAAGTCATAACCATAAATTATATCCAACAAAAAAATACCATACATATGCAACCATAAATCATAAAAATAACCTCTTATATAAAATATAGTTAGCGTATGAAAATATTAAAATTTATAGTGGCTACAGTATTGGTCAGCTTATCAATACATGCAGTTGCTCAAGAATTACAATGAGTAAATTTTTTTGAAAAAACTCGCTACAGGAGTCAAGTTCATTCTATAGATTTAATTTCTAATGGAGATTATTTAATATATGCTTATCAAGAAAATGAATCATTTTTTGGACGAGCCTATTTTGTAAAATACAGCAAAGCCGGTGAAGTAGTGATGGAAGATTCACTGGAAATAAATCGATTTTTGTTTGATTTAAGTCTGTTTGAAGTGAACGATGGGAGCTTTTGGTTAATCAGAAAAAATGGAGAGGTTTATCAAAAAGAAAGCACAACCGATAGTTTAAGTTTGCGGTATAAATTTAAAACAAACGGGCAGTTTGGTTAAATAAAGCAAAAAAATACAACAACAACATATGGCTTACCGGCACTAATGCTGAAACTGAAAAAGGGACCTACCGTTTTATTATAAATACCGAACAACAATTATTTATTCATGCTGCTGTTGTAGACACTTCATTAGTTTCAGTAAATTTTGATATTTATGAAAATGGAGACGTCGCAGAAGCCTTTCAACCCAATATTATACGAAGAACCAATGCCGCCAATGAAATACTTTGGGAAACTGCTATAACCACAGAAAATTTGAGTTTAAAAAGTATTGCAGTTGATAAAAATAATACCGTTTATGTCACCGCTCATCAATCTTTTCGAAATGAAGATGGCAGAACCCACATTGCCATTTTATTAGCTTTAGATGAAAATGGGCAGATACTTTGGGAAAAATTGTTACCACCCGATACTCAAACAAATCTATATGTATATTATGCTTTCAGATATTTAAATGATATTGCAATTAGCCCAGATGGTGGCATTATTGCAGTAGGTGAAGTTGGATATTCTTCTGATGAATCACCCATTTCAACAATGTTTGCCTGCAAGTACAACACTATGGGCGATACGCTTTGGAATATGAATTATGAAATTTCAAGAGGTAAAAATTCAGCCACTCATTTACTTATTAATGATAAAGTTATTGTTGCCATTGGTGCCGGCAGAATAAGCGATATTGCCTCAGCTGAAAAAGGCTTCATCATGAATATTTATGACCTTTTCTACTATTGTTAAAGATACCATGATAATAGACACGATGACTCAAGTTGCCAATCATATGGTTTCAGGCGATATGCTTCATCTTTACCCAAATCCTGCTAAAGATTATATTTATATTTACAATAGTATTTTAGATAGTAAACAATTTGATATACAGATTTTAAATTTGAAAGGGCAACAATTAAACTCGTACCGCAACAAGAAAACCATACCGGTAAGCCATTTAAGTGCCGGACAATATATAATTAGAATACGCACCAAGCAGTTCATTTTTACAACCAAGTGGCTTAAGCTACCTGATTAATGTATTCATTATAATAGTTCATCATCATCCTAAATTATCTACCAATAAAACTAATCTCAGCACTCTTGACCCCTCGTAAAATGAAGTGCTATCAAAAAAATAAAAAATTCAAATGTAGCCCTTAGATCTGACAGGTTTCAAAAACCTGTCAGGTCTAAGAGGTCGCAATCTCCTCTTTCCTGCCAACCCCATCCCAAACCATCTGCAACAACTCCCTTGCCTTATGCATCTTCCGCACCCCATCAAAAACTAAAATTAAACTTTTGTTGCTTTCTTTGAGATGAACTCGCTTTTGGGTTTTCTAATCATTGAATTTCCCAAGATATTTGGATTTATTTATATTTTTCTATGAAATCGTCTATTTTGTATGCATACGATGCGTAGTGTTCTCTACGATCTATGTCGTCTCCGTTTCCATATATCATACTACATATATATTCAGAAGTAAAAAATTCTTTTTCTGAGATTTCTAATAAACCAAACAACTCTTGTCCGATAGATAATGGATTGAGAAATTCATCTTCCATCCACAGCATAAGAACTGGTAATCTTATATCTTGAACAATATTTGTAAGGTCTTCTTCTATTATATCGAATCTGTCAAATTCAAAAATGCCTTCAAACTCAGAGTATAGACAATCAAAATCAATGGTCTCAATATCATCGAATAAATTATCTGGAAACCTAAATTTATTAGATAAAAAATGATAATACTTTCCTGCGCTAACCGTATTGGCATCAATCTCGTTAAGTTCTTCTAAAAACTGCCCTAATCTACTCTCTATACTTTCATTGTTCGTTCTGTTAATTTCATTTTGCAATAATTCTTTAACTTTTTCTTTTGAAGCTTCAATTGTTTTTCTTTTGTTAATAATTGCTCCATTAATTAGGGTCTCCTCAAATCATTTTAAGTAATTGATAATCAAATATTTAAGCGTAGAAATACCCTTGCAAAATGCAAGGTTTTTATGGGAGATTCAAAAATAACTTTGCATTTCGTCAATTATACATAATTTTCATATGT
>CALHDG010000060.1 GCA_938023075.1 uncultured Chitinophagales bacterium | reverse complement strand
CAAATCTGCCAAGTTTGAAAATGCGTCCTTTATATTATTCGCCTTTATATTTACCAATGAACTAATCCAATATTTCATAGAAAGAGAATCAATCTGCAATTTCCCATCTTCAATTTCTATAGGTGAAGTTTGTGTGTACTCTGAATCATGTTTGGTAATTTGATATGGTTATCAGAAGCTACCTTAGCGATTACCTGTTCCGCAATTTTATAACGAAAGCAAACTTCCGCTCCAGCACAATTTTGTTCAACCTGTCGGGCAAGACCGTATATAATCAAATCGGAATGATGTCTTTTTTGGATAGCAATCGCTTCTCGCTGACTTTTTGGTGGCAAAATACTATCCGAAACATAAATATTTTTTAAGGGTAAAGATAGGTTTTCATTGGCAGCGATTACATTCAAATGTTCTTCCACAGCTCGCCCTATACAATAGGTTTCTTCTCCTGCAATGTAATCTTCAAAGCGTATAATTAAAACGTTAAAATGGTCTTCATCATTTGCGTTAAAAATAGAATTTTGAGTATGAAAAATATCCGTTTGTGTGGCTCTAAGCTCAGTTTTTTGTCGTGGTTTTTTGGTAAGATTAATTCTATTAATAATAAAGAACATGCTAAGGATAGCCAATAATGCTATGGGCAAAATGATATATTTCCAAATGGGTTTCTTCTTGTTCGTTTCGCTTGGTGTTTGTTTCAAATCATCCGGCAATTTATCAATAATTTGTAGCAGGGCATCTTTAATACGGGAAATTGAGATGTTTTGGTTTTCAAAAGTGCATGTTCCTTTTCTTCCTTCTCTTTGATACTTTTCAAACTTAGAAGATTGTAAAATTACTTCTTTGTGCAATTCCTTATCCTCCAAAGATTTGGTGAGTTCCAACAAGTTATCAATAACTTGTTGGGTCTTATCTTCACTGATAAGATTACGCAATTCAAACTTTGAAGGAAAAGGCACTGATAGTTTTAAATTTAGTTTGGTTGTAAAATATTAAATTTTTTTGTCTTATTGGTGAAATTATGTTGATGGATGATTTACCTTGATTTTGTAGATTGTTTCATTTTAATTTAAATTGCAACATATTAAATTAAAGAAAGTGGGCGGTTTTTTAACTTATAGAGGTTTGACAATTATTATGATCATTCACTCGTTATGTACCAATGCGGTTTAATCAATTGCTATACTGGCTTTGTATGAAAAGAAATTGTCATTTATGGCGGAGTGCCCCCGGCAAATTAGCCCCGATTGCAGCGGTTATGGCATTTTTGCGTGGCTTAGGCAGCGTGGGTAAAATGGCATTTGAGCGGAAAGCGGGACTGCCCTTTCTGCAAGTGAAACTGTTTCGCTTCAAATTAACTAAGCAATTTTGTTGCTGTTCTCTTGTTTTATCTTTTTGTTTTTTAGGATGTTTTACGGTGGTTCAAGGGCAAGATAAAAGCCGCTTAGAAACGCAAAAGCAATATTTGATACAGCAAATTGATGAAGCAGAAAAAGTATTGGCGAAAAAAAACAAAGACAAAGTGAGCCGCGAAGAGGTGTTAAACAGCATGACCAAAAAAATTGTGGCACGTCAATCGTTATTAAACAATTTAAAAAAACAAGCGAAAAATTTACAGGCGCAAATTGAAACCACCACCTTCAACATTGAAAATTTAGAAACGAATATTGACGTGTTGCGCGACGAATATGCCAGTATGGTGAGAGCGGCTTATAAGGGTAAAAATGATTTTAATTATTGGTTGTTTTTGCTGTCTGCCGATAGTTTTAACCGGATTATTAAACGCTTGCAATATTTAAATCAATATACTAGTTACCGCCAAAAACAGTACCGCTTAATTAAAGATAACATTGCTGATTTGACTAAAGAGAAAGCTAGTTTGGAAAAAGCCAAAGCCGAACAAGATGCCTTAATTGCCGAAGAGCAAAAGCAACACAATCAGTTAGAAAGTGAGCGCAGCAAACAGGGGGAGTTGGTTCAACAAATTGTAAGTGAGGCACAACAAATTAAACAAGATATTGACAACAAGAAACATGCCGCGCGAAAATTAGATGCAGAAATTGCTTCCATTATTAAAAAAGAAATTGCGGCTGCCCGCGCCAAAAGCAAGGGCGACAAAAAACGGGCTGCTGACTATTTAAACGTGACGCCCGAAGCCAAAGCCTTATCTGCTAATTTTGAAGCCAACCGGGGCAAATTGCCTTGGCCCGTTAGCAAAGGTTATATTTCGGATACGTTTGGCAAAAAAGCACACGCCTATTTAAAAGGTATACAAACCAACAACAATGGCATTGATATTAGCACTAGCCCCAATGCCGAAGTAAAGGCATTGTTTAATGGGGAGGTTGCCAACGTGGTGTTTAATCCGAGTTTTCAGGCGGCTATTATTGTAAAGCACGGCAAATATTTTACGGTCTATTCCAACATAAAAGAAGCTACCGTAAAAACCGGCGACAAGGTAAGTACCGGGCAAGCGATTGGTACGGTTTATACCGATACCAAAGAAAACAAAACGGAAGTTCATCTCGAAATTTGGAACGGCAACCGTAAAATGAACCCGAGTAGTTGGATTGCGAAGTAGGTTTTGAATGACCTGATGAATAGTTTTGTTACATCTAAAGACTGCATATTTTACCAAATTATGATCTTATAAAACAACAATATTTATCAATTTTTTATTATATTTGAAAAAATATCAGTCTATGAAAAGTTATGCTTTGTCTTGTGTAGTAATGTTATTAATCTTTTCTTCTTGTTCAAGCAGTAGAAAGGCAATTAACTCAAAAATAGCCGGGAGGACTTTAGGAATTGAGTATAATAAAACAGAAGAACCTTTCAATTTAACGGTTTTTGCTGAAAAGAAAACCTATGGGTATACTGAAAAAAATCCCATTAAAGTTGGCGATGGAAATGCTTCTAATGGACCATTGTACGAAAGAAAATATTTAAATGCCTTAGCCGGACCTAATGGAGAAGAAATTACCTATACCAGATTAGGGAGTTGTTGTATGTTTAAAACAAAAAACGGAATTATGGGTGGAGGTATGCTGGATATGTATGAACTTAAATGGAAAGGCAACAACAAAGGTGTGGTGCTTTATATAAATATGTACGATAGTGGTGAGATGAAAGTTCCGGTAGGTTTAACTTTGAAAAAAATGATTTAGGATACTTATACCAAATTGACCATAAAATGTCACACAAATTTAGTTTTAATGTTGGCAATCTTTTCGTTAAAAATACTCGCCATAGCTTAGGCTATGCCTGTGTTTTTTGCCTCAATCTTGCCAAATTAAACTCTAAATTTTAGTGTAACATCTTATAATCAAATTGGTAT
>CALHDG010000059.1 GCA_938023075.1 uncultured Chitinophagales bacterium | reverse complement strand
CACCCACAAGATTGGCAAGCCCTGCAAAGCATCTATCAAAATTACAACGGCAACAACTGGCAAAACACCGCGGGTTGGGACAGCCTAATTGTAAACCAAAACAGCTTACCTACTAACTGCAATTTAGATGATTTGTATGGTGTCTCAACCAATGCAGATGGAAGGGTTGATTCAATTGATTTATCTAACAATCAGCTTACAGGCAATTTTACCACAGATTGGTTAAATTTAGATTCGTTGACTTATTTAAACATAGGCAACAACAACTTAACTGGCTGTTTCGATAGTTTAGCTATTGAACTTTGCGGGCAACTGAACTCGCTTTATTTTGTTGCTGATAGTTCTATTGATTTGGGTAATAATTTTGATTCAACTTGGGATTTCTTTTGTACTTATCAAACTTGCGATACAACAAGTACTAATATTTTCAACTTTGTAGTTCACCAACCATTAAGCATATTTCCAAACCCAGCAACTGAGTTTGTTTATATTAATAATGATTTACCATTGGGTGGTAATCTCAAATATGAAATAATCAGCATTAACGGAAAACAATTAGGCAAGGCAATTCTTAAAGAAGAAAAAGTAAACATCGCTTCTTTAAAAACAGGTACTTATTTTCTGATAATCAGAAACGACAAAAAAACATATTCAAGCAGATTTGTAAAAATGTAGCAGCATAGCCTGCAAGTAACAAAAGCTAAACACCATGCGGGTTCGCTCGAAAATTAAAACTTTATACAACTAATTTGGGGCGGTCGGTTTGCTGGGTTTTGGCTTCGTTAATCCGCACGTTGTTTAGCCAAGCGTTACTTGCAAGCCAAAAACAAAAAACCTTGCAACCAAAAAGCAACAATACACATCATTATATTATATGCTTTTTATTTTTAAAACATAAATTAATACAACAATGATGTTTAAACTTTACCTACTCTTGCTTAATTTATCAATTACAATTAGCCTATTTGCCCAAAACCAATTGATTAGCCCTTTTTTAGGCGACGTTACACCAAACCAGCCAGCTACCAATTATTTAATGCAACAACCCGAAACAGCAGATGTGGAATACGTTAATTTAAACTTAAATACTTTAAACAATGCCACAAACTTGCAATTAAAGTTTGATAATCTAAACTACACCGTAACCAACGACAGTATCGCCCTACAAGGACCACAAAACTATACTTGGTTTGGCACCAATACCACTGGTGACGGCTACATTATTATAAGTGTTTTAGGCGATGACGTACAAGGCATTATAAGAAAAGGTTTAGAAACCTACGAACTATTAACAACCGCAGCAAGCCAAAGAAAGGTAATTGTAAAAATAGATCAAAGCCAATACCAACAGGAACTTTGCGAGTTTGACTCTGCAATAATTGATAAAACGCAAGAAAATAATGGAGAAGAATTAACCAACAAAAGCATCTTAAAAAAAGCCTTAGATACCGGCTGCCCAATTAGAGTTTTGGTAATGTACACACCAGCGGCAGAAGCCGACATAACTGGTGGCGGGGTAATGATAAGTGATATAAAAAATGCTATTCAAAACACGGTTGAAGAGATGAACAACACCTTCAAAGAGAGCGAAATTACTAACTATCCTGCTGTAGAAATTGCTTTAATTCAAAAATGGGATTACGAGGAATTTTCAGAATTTTCTGATACCATTATGGTTACAGATATGGCAGTAGATTTAAATATCTTTAAAGAGGATAGTTATGTTAATCGTTTAAGAAACGATTATGATGCTGATTTTTGCACGCTTATTGCAGCCGGCAGCGATTTTTATGGATTTTGTGGTGTAGCAAATGATCTTAGAGCAACCACTTCAACAGCCTATTGTTTAGTGGCTAATAATTGTATGCGTCGCAACTTATCTTTTGCCCACGAGTTAGGGCATTTATTGAGCGCGCACCATGATGTTGCTAATGCCCGTAACGAACCTTTTCCCTATGCTCATGGTTACATATATTTCCCGGGCAGGTGGCGTACTATAATGAGCTATAATTCCTTGCCTTGCGATTCTACCCGTGAAAACAGATGTGCGAGACTTCCTTTCTGGTCAAATCCAGATGTAAACCATCCAACAGATAATGTACCAATGGGTACCGACAGCTTAGAAAATAACGCCAGAGTATTAAGAGATTATAATAACAACTTAGCTGGGATAGAGCAACCAGAAAACAATATTACTTTAAGCAATAGCACCTACCACTCAACCAATAATATTTTTACTAATCTTGAAATTAAGCAAACCATTACTACTAACGGCAATGTAGTTGTGCAAGATGATGCCTGTTTTTATTTAAAAGCTGGTGAAAGTGTAAACCTAAACAACGGTTTTGAAAGCAAACCGAAAGCTGATGTTGAAATTACTATTCAACAAATTGAAGACTGTCAATAATTTCTAAACCCAAAATTTATTTTAAAGATGAAAAATTTATTTTTCTTTTTTTTGCTAATGACAATCTTCAATATTCCAACATTTAGCCAATGCCATATTGACGATTGGACGGCTTTAAAAGCACTCTACGAAAGTACAGACGGTGATAATTGGGAAAAAAAAGAAGGTTGGGAGCAGATTAAAAATGAAACTCCACCAACCGATTGTAATTTAAGTAAAATGCACGGTGTTACTCTTGATGAAGATTATGGGAAAAGAGTGGAGGAATTATTTTTATCAAGTAACGATCTTGTTGGAGTTATACCTAATGATATATGTTTATTAACAGAGTTAGTGGATTTATCATTGCCATTTAATAATTTAACAAGTAAAATACCAAATTGTATTGGTCAGATGACTAAATTAAAACTTTTAGGATTGGATTTTAACCAACTTTCAGGAAATATTCCTTCAGAAATTGGAGATCTATTTAATTTAAGTTGGTTGAGATTAAGAGACAACCAGTTAACTGGTGAAATACCGTCAGAACTCGGTAAATTAAAAAATATTACCAGATTAGATTTAGCAAGCAATCAATTAACTGGCGAAATACCCTCAGAGTTAGCCATTATGAGTTATCTGTCTTATGTTTTATCTTTAGAAGATAACCAACTAACCGGCAGCATACCACCAGAGTTTGGTGATATTCCCTTTGATTCTTTCTCTCTGTTTTTGTGGGACAATAATTTGAGCGGTTGTTATGACGTCAACTTACTCAAAATATGCGATAATTTTTATGATCCTTATGGCTTCGCAAGTCCGGTTGATGATGATAAATTTGATGCCAGCTGGCGAGAATTTTGTTTTGAAGGCAAAGGCATTTGCGATACTGTAAACCGCTGCCACCAACAAGATTGGCAAGCCTTGCAAGCCATCTACCAAAACTACGGTGGAAACAACTGGCAAAATACCGCAGGTTGGGATAGCCTAATTGTAAACCAAGATACCATACCAAACAATTGCAATTTAGATGAACTGTATGGTGTAGCAACTAACGCCGAAGGAAGGGTTGATTCCATCAATTTATCTGCCAACCGACTTAGTGGAAACTTTGGTGCAGAATGGTTAAGTCTTGATTCATTAATTTATTTAAACATAGCAGACAATAATTTAAGTAGTTGTTTCGATAGTTTAGCAATTGAACTTTGCGAGCAACTCAACTCACCTTATTTTACCTCCAACAGTTTAATTGACAAAGGCAATAACTATGATTCCACTTGGGAGTTCTTTTGTACTTACCAAACTTGCGATACCACGAGTACAAGCATTTTCAACTACGCAGCTCATCAGCCATTAAATATATTTCCAAGTCCTGCTACTGATTTTGTTTATATTAATGATGATTTACCATTGGGTGGTAATGTCAAATATGAAATAATCAGCATTAACGGAAAACAATTAGGCAAGGCAATTCTTAAAGAAGAAAAAGTAAACATCGCTTCTTTAAAAACAGGTGCTTATTTTCTGATAATCAGAAACGATAAAAAAACATATTCAAGCAGATTTGTAAAAATGTAGCAGCATAGCCTGCAAGTAACAAAAGCTAAACACCATGCGGGTTCGCTCGAAAATTAAAACTTTATACAACTAATTTGGGGCTGTCGGTTTGCAAGGTTTTGGGTTTCGGTAGTTCGCACGTCGTTTAGCCAAATCGTTACTTGCAAGCTAAAAGAAACAGCCGTACAACTAATAAGCAATATTACACATCGTTAAGTCGAATATTTTTTATTTTTAAAACATAAATAATGCAATTATGATGTACAAACTTCAATTACTCGTTCTCAATTTATTAATTACATTTAGCCTTTTAGCACAAAACCAATTAATCAGTCCATTTCTGGGAGACGTATCGCAAAACCAAGCTACAACTAACTATCTAATGCAGCAGCCCAGCACCGTCAGTGTTGAATACATTGAGTTAGACTTAAATCTATTGAACACCGCTAACAATTTACAATTGACTTTCGACAACAAAAATTACACAGTAAGTAACGATAGCATAGCCAAACGTACACCACAAAGCTACAGTTGGTTCGGTAGAAATGTTAATGGTTTTGGTTATATTATTATTACGGTCTCTGGTAATAATGTGCAAGGCATTATCAGAAACGGTATAGAAAGCTACAAAATAGTTACCAGCTCGGCTAACTTACGACCTGCCGTAGTAAAAATTGACCAAAGCCAATACCCACAGGAATATTGTGTATTTCCTAATGCCAACAAACAAAACGCAAGTGATAACACGGACACGAATTTCCTAAAAGAGGCATTAGATACTGGCTGCCCTTTACGAGCTTTAATAATGTACACGCCTGCTGCAGAAGCCGATATAACTGAAGGAGGTACAACAACAAGCAGTATCATTGATGAAATATATAATACCGTTGAAGAAATGAATGAAACATTTCTTCAAAGTGAAATTACGAATTATCCTGCCGTAGAAATTGTTTTGATACAAAAGTGGAATTATACTGAAAATTCCAATATCTCTGTGGATAAAAATAACTTTAGAGATGATAATTATGTAAAAACGCTTAGAACATTGTATAATGCTGATTTTTGTATCCTAATAGGAGAAGATAGTGATTTTTACGGAAAGGTTTGTGGCGTAGCTGACGATCTTGGTGCTGAATACGATACCGCTTTTGGTGTAGTTGCTAATAATTGCATGAAAACAAATTATTCTTTTGCCCACGAATTGGGACATTTACTCGGAGCCCATCACGATACAGGTAGTGCCGGTTTTACACCAAAAGCTTATGGACACGGTTACATTTATTTCCCCGGTCGCTGGCGCACCATTATGAGTTACAATGCCCCACCTTGTGTGGATACTGTTTTTGCCGACTACTGTTTTAGAATACCATATTGGTCTAATCCTCACGTCGATCATCCAGAAGATATGGTACCAATGGGTACAACATCTGGCGAAGATAATGCAAGGGTTTGCAGAGAGTACAATAATGATTTGGCACAATTAGAACAACCGGCTACTACACTAACCTTAACTAACAGCAATTACGCTACTAACAATAATAAGGTTGTTAATTTAGAAGTAAAAGAAAACATTAATACTTCTGGCATTATTACCATAAATAATGGAGCTAACATAAGTATGAAAGCCGGGCAAAGAGTTACCTTAAATAGTGGCTTCAAAAGTAGAGCAAATTCCAGGGTTCACATTTCCAATCAAACATTTGAAGACTGTCCATAATTCCTTAGCAATAAATACAAGAAAAAAATGAGATTAGTGATTTTACAAATTACTGTGCTGTTTATTATAAACAGTACAACAGTTTTCAGCCAATGCCATATAGATGATTGGACAGCACTAAAAGCTCTTTATCAGAGTACCAATGGTGATGACTGGGATGATAATACAGGATGGGAACAAGTTAAAGAAGAAAATCCAACGAGCAGCTGTGATTTAGATCTTTTAGAGGGTGTTGACTTAAATGAGTATTCGGGTAGAGTAGTAAATATTAGGCTTTCAAATAATAATTTATCTGGCAGTTTGCCTAATGAACTTGCTTTGTTGACAGAATTAGAGATATTATCTATGCCTTTTAATCTGATAACAGGTAATATTCCAAATAGTATTGGTTCATGTGGGAAGTTAAGAAGATTTGGTTTTGACTTTAACCAACTTACAGGACCTATACCAAAAGAAATTGGTAATTTGAGTAATTTAGTTTGGTTTGATTTATTAGATAATAGGGTAAGTGGTGAAATACCTAACGAACTTGGTAATTTAATCAATATTGATAGAATACAATTAAGTGGCAATCAACTTACAGGTGAAATTCCAATAGAATTAGCCACAATGGGTTTCAGATATGTATTGCGATTAGATGCTAATCAGTTAACTGGCTGTATTCCACCTGAATTTGGAGATGCATTTTTTGATTGGATGACTCTAAATCTTAACGATAACAATTTAAGCGGCTGCTACGATGCAAATTTATTAAAAATGTGTGATGCCTTTGATGGTAACTATGGCTTTGCTGACCCATTTTCATTAAATAATTTAGAGGCTACTTTTTACGATTTTTGCTTTGAGGGTAAAGGCATCTGTGATACTATAATGGGTTGCCGACCAAATGGTGTATCACCTTTGGTGGGTAGCTTTAATTGCGATTAGTTTTGTTCAATAAATTAGCAAAATGAGAAAAGCAGTTATCTTAATGAATATATTAATTTTAATAAACAGTACAACAGTTTTCAGCCAATGCCATATAGATGATTGGACAGCACTAAAAGCTCTTTATCAGAGTACCAATGGTGATGACTGGGATGATAATGAAGGTTGGGAGCAAATAAAGGGAGATACACCACCGAAAGAATGTGATTTAAGTAAGATGGTTGGAATAGAATTAGACGAATATTATAATATTAGAGTTGTAGAAATATTTTTGTCAAGCAATAATTTGGTTGGCACTTTGCCAGATCAGTTAATTAAACTATCGAATCTTGAAAAAATATCAATGCCCTTTAACAAAATCACAGGAAGTATTCCTTCAAGAATAGATGAATTAGAAAAATTGAGAAGAATAGACTTTGATTTTAACCAACTAACAGGAAACATACCACCTGAAATTGGTAGTTTATCTAATTTAGTATGGCTTTACTTATTAGATAATAAACTTAGCGGAGATATACCCCCCGAGCTCGGTAGTCTTAAAAATATTGATAGAATTCAATTAAGCAGTAATCAACTTACAGGTGAAATACCGCCGGAATTAGCTACTATTGGTAAAAGATATGTGTTGCGTTTAGATGATAATCAGTTAACTGGCTGTATTCCACCCGAGTTCGGCAATGCATTTTTTGATTGGTTAACCCTAAATCTTAACGATAACAATTTAAGCGGCTGCTACGATGCAAATTTATTAAAAATGTGTGATGCTTTTGATGGTAACTATGGCTTTGCTGACCCATTTTCATTAAATAATTTAGAGGCTACCTTTTATGAATTTTGCTTTGAAGGTAAAGGCATCTGTGATACTATGATGGGTTGCCGTCCAAAAGGTGTATCACCTTTGGTGGGTAGCTTTAATTGTGATTAATCTTTCACCAATTCTAAAATTTAAGCACCCAATTTTTAAAATCATAACAGAATGAATCATAAAACAATCATCATAGACAATAATAAAAAAAACTCCACCCGTTTAGAACAATTGATGCGACAGCAAATGCCACAGCTACAAATTATTGGCAATGTGCAATCACCAAATGAAGGATTAAAGTTGTTGCAAAACCATAAGGCGCAGTTGCTTTTTGTAAACATTGCCGACCTAACCGGTGAACAATTTATGCAATTGAAAGCTTTGAAACAAAAGTCATTTTCAATCATATTTATCACGCCAACATTTATAGAAGAAAATTTCAATCAGCTTCCATATCGACTGTTTACGAATCAACAGACTGAAATTCAGCTACGCAT
>CALHDG010000058.1 GCA_938023075.1 uncultured Chitinophagales bacterium | reverse complement strand
TTCCAAAACACGTTTATTCAGTCCATATTTTTGTTGTCCATTCTTTATTTATACTTTGCGTGGGTGAATTACGTGTTAGCTCAAAATCTGTCAAAATATTATGCCGATAAACTGTTGTTTGACGGTATTGATATTAGTATTAATAAAGGTCAAAAAGTAGCCTTAGTGGCTAAAAACGGAACCGGTAAAACGTCGTTAATGAATATTATTGCCGGTTTAGAGCCGCCCGACGGTGGAAACGTTACTTTACATAAAGATGTAAAAGTTGGCTACTTAAAACAAGATCCGGAATTTAGAGAAGAGGATACCATTTTGGACACTATCTTTTTTTCAGATAATAAAGACATTCAACTAATTAAACAATACGAATGGGTAGCAGCGGCTGACCCGGTTGATGGCGAAAAACTACAACAATTAATGGGGCAAATGGATGCTCGTGGCTTGTGGGATTTAGAATCGAAGATCAAGCAGATTTTAGGTAAACTACAACTCAACCAGTTTCAACAAAAAATGAAAACCCTTTCTGGTGGGCAAATTAAAAGGGTGGCTTTGGCGCGGCAGTTGTTGCATCAACCCAGTTTGTTAATATTAGATGAGCCAACCAACCACTTAGATATTGAAATGATTGAATGGTTAGAAAATTATATCATCAAAAATGCAGATGCTATTTTATTGGTTACGCACGATCGTTATTTTTTAGATCACGTTTGTAGTGAAATTTTAGAACTCGCCGATGGAACGATGTATAAATATAAAGGCAACTACAGTTATTTTTTAGAGAAAAAGGAAGAACGCATGCAAACCCAAGTTGCCACCGTTGAACGCACTAAAGGCATCTTACGGAAAGAATTAGAATGGATGAGAAGAAGCCCACAAGGAAGAGGTACCAAAGCTAAAGCCCGTATCGATTCTTTTTATAATTTAAAAGATAAGGCAAGTAAAAAATACGATGAAGATGAGGTAAAGATGGATTTAACCATGAACAGATTGGGCAAAAAAGTGATGGAAATACAAGACATTACCAAAGCCTATGACAACAAAATTTTAATTAAAAATTTTACCTATATTTTTAAACGCTACGATCGTATTGGCATTAGTGGGGTTAATGGCAGTGGCAAATCGACTTTGTTAGATATTATAAGTGGTAAAATAAAACCGGACTCGGGCAAAATAGTTACCGGCAGCACCATTACTTTTGGATATTTTCGGCAAGATATCGGGGCTTTAAATCCAGAAAAAAAAGTAATTCATATTATACAAGATATTGCAGAAGTTATTCGATTGTCTAACGGAAAAGACCGTACTGCCGCCCAAATGTTAGAGTGGTTTCAATTTGACCGGAATAAGCAGCATCAATATGTAGCTACTTTAAGTGGTGGGGAAAAACGGCGCTTGTATTTATTAACAATCCTTATGCAAAACCCCAACTTTTTAATTTTAGATGAGCCCACTAATGACCTCGATTTACAAACCCTGAATACTCTTGAAGAATTTCTCGAAGATTTTGGCGGCGTGTTGGTGATGGTTAGTCACGACCGTTATTTTATGGATAAATTAATTGATCATTTATTTGTATTAGATGGAAAGGGCAACATCCGCGATTTTCCTGGTAATTATACGCAATATCGCTTAACAGCTGATAAAGAAAAGCAAGCCTTGAAAAAAGAGAAAACCGCTCAAAAACAAAAAAGCACCCAACAAATCCAAAACTCTCAAAAAGAGAAAACCAAACTAAGCTACAACGAAAAACGAGAATTTGAACAGTTGGAAAAAGACATAGAAGTCTTAGAACAGCGAAAAAAGGATTTAGAAATTGAAATAGCCGAAAACCAAACCGATCATGAAAAAATAATGGCATTAAGTACCGAGATGGGGAATACCATTAAAGCCTTAGATGAAAAAGGGGATCGTTGGTTGGAGTTGGCGGAGTATGTATAATTTTTTTACTATATAATGAGCGACACAAGTGACTGATGAATAGTTAAAACATATGTATTTAATTTCACAAACTAATTATTGATAAATTTCATAAACGTTTAATATAGTAGATGTAATATAAAAAATATTAATTTTCAATATCACTTTATTTAATTCTACAATTTAACACAAATAAAATGTCAAATAAAATTTTGAAATAATGTGATTATTTTAAAAAGCATCCGTTATGTACATGAAAATGCTCCGAGAGCTATTATTTTAAGGAAGGTCCTTCCATAATTATTTTAAAACAAAAAATTTTTATGGATTTAAAAAGAAAACAGAAAGCCATTATTAGCAAATGGCTGATTGCCCTTGTTGTGTTATCTAGTATTAGCATGGCTAAAACTAGTTATGCAAACAACCAAGATGAATTACCATCAACTCCTATTGAGGCGACTTGCAAATTGCCAACAGGAGGTACCATTACCATGTTAGAAACTATCTTACGGATTAATACATTTAATGAACCCGACAAAATTCAAGAAATCCGTTTGATTCACGTGTCTAGTGGATTGAGTGTAAATTTAGCCGGTTGCAAAAACAGCATTTGTGAGTACACTATACCAAATTTACCAAAAGGCGTTTATAAGGTAAGGGTAAAAACTAGTCAATCATTTATTAACGAAACGATAGTTGTTAAATGATACTTCAATAAATGAAATTGAACTGAAGTTGTTTGAAACAAGCATAGCTTTGTTTAGCTATGCTTGTTTTATAATATTTTTAGAAGTTCTATGCATTTTTTTGACAAGTTTATCAAAGTAGTTAATATTTTCATATTTTGAATTGTTGCTGTTTTCAACGAAGAACCGAAGTTTTTAAACTAGCCCCGATTGCAGCGGTTATGCTATTTATGCAGCGTGAGCTTTGTAGCATAGCAAATAGCATTTGAGCGGAAAGCGGGACTAAAGTTATTATGATGCTACAAAGTTTCGCTTCAAAAAAAATGAATATAAAAGTGTCAACTATTTTAATTGTTAGATAAACTTGTGCATTTTTTTAGCCGAAAACTATCTTCCAATTTAAAAAAAAGTCCAAAATTTAACCTTAAAAAGTATAATACCCATTTGACTATAAAATGTGAGCCAAAAATTTTTGGAATTAATTTGGTAACCTCCAAAACACAGGCATAACCAATAGCTAGGGCGAGTATTTTTAACGATGAGCATGTACTGAACTTGATTCTGTAACTCTCAATCCGCTTCGCTACAAAAACAGGGCTAAATTCAGCACAGGTCTCAGTATATCGGATATCTTCAAGCTAAAACAGGTAACATAATTTTTAGTTAACAAACAGACAATCAGCAAAATACACATTATAAACCCAGAATTCTTGTCGATTTTTTCCAGTTTTTTTTCCCAGTATTTACCCTACCTTGCGACAGAACAAAAGTAATAGAGAAAAAGGTGAAATCAACTATTATTTTAACTGATAAAACAAGTAAACCATGAAAACGATTGCCGCCTTTTTACTACTTTTTTTTAAAGATGACACTAAGTAGTTAGTCAAGCTAATACTGTCGGTTATTTTGGCAAAATTAGAACGATGACTTCGTTGGAGAACAGAGCTAAGGCTATGCTTGATAACCTCCGCTTCGTACTCCTTCAAATTTTACTCAAATTAATTCGACACAATCAACTTGACTAACCACTAAGGCTATTAATGCTCTGTACAAAGCATCATACATGTTAAAATTACGAAGCATGTTGCAAAAATACCTGGCTTCGTAATTTTATATAATTCTTCAAACCTGTAAGTAGATTTTTATAATACCCGCTGCTTACCGGTTTTTTCAAAACAACAAATGATAAGGAATGATTCTAAAAACAAAAAAAGACAAATTCGTTAAAAACCATAAAATATAACATTAATTTATGTATTTATGCAATTCATTAAAAAATAAATATTATGATTAAAAATTTAACACGACTTGTGTTGGCAAGCCTTATCCTCGGTTTTAGCCATATTGCACAAGCACAAGAAAACATTGCCAAAATTGGCATATTCGCTTTAGCCTCAAAAAACGTTAGCCTAAAGTACGAACGGGTTTTAAATGAAAAATCATCCGCTAACCTAAATTTATCTTTTCGGATACCCGGAGGTTTACCCCTAGGGATTAATCTTGCGGACGTGCTCGAAACTGAAATTACTGATGAGGCGAAATTAAACAGTTTTAACATCGCTCCGGAGTATCGAATATATACCAAAGGTGACGCTCCACGAGGTTTTTATGTTGCCCCTTATATTCAGTATAGCAGTGCAGGCATAAAATACAGCGGTATTGTTGAAAGTTTTGCGACCGATTCGAAAATTAACTACAGCAATATTGGAGCCGGTATTCAACTGGGGGTACAATGGTTGATTAAAGATAAGCTATCGGTCGATTGGACATTTTTGGGCATTGGTATTGGCAACCACCGGATAAAAGCCCGCTACGAATCGGATGATCCGGGTATCGATTTTCAAGATATTATTGCCGATATAGAAGCTGAATTAGATGGCATACCCATCATTGGGGATCGCTTTAATTTTGAATCCGGTGCCGATTTTGCCGAAGGTTCCGTGCGTGCCATCTTACCCTTGTTTCGCGGAGGCTTAACCTTTGGCTACGCCTTTTAAGTACTTTTAGCATACAACCCGAACTCAAAATCTATACACCCAATACTATATATAAAGGTAGTTAAAAAGAGTGCCGGCTTTGCTTAGCCGGTACTTTTTAAACACCGTTGACCCTAAACTATATTAATATGTAAAACTATTTTTTTAATATAAAATTTTAAGAACGATGAAAAATTTACTATTTATTTTATGTTTGTTGATTGCTTTAGTAGGCTATTCTCAAGAAGATGTTACGATTACTTCGCAGGCTGATATTGATAATTTTAATCATACTGAAGTTCGCAACTTGTCGATTGATGGAACGGATTTGGAAGTTATTAGTGGGTTTGAGAGTTTGGTTACGATTGATGGTTACTTAAAAATAACTAATAATAGAGATTTGGTCACAATAGCTGGTTTTGACAATTTAATTGAAGTGGGTACAATTTCAGGAATTGACGATCTTTTTACGATTTCAAATAATTTATCTTTAGAAAGTATTGAAGGATTTTCTTCATTAAAAAACGCAGGGGGACATTTCTATATTGATAATAACGCTTCCTTAATAGAAATATCAGATTTTGTTGCGTTAACTACAATTTTAGGTAGTTTTAGGATGCACGAAAATGCTGCTTTAATGCTAATAGATGGATTTCCTGCACTAAATTATGTG
>CALHDG010000057.1 GCA_938023075.1 uncultured Chitinophagales bacterium | reverse complement strand
ACGAGGAAGAAAAAGGCAATTTCAAAAAGAGCAGAGAAAATCACAACTTTACTGCACAAGAAATCTCAAGGCACTTTGAAGATAAAGCAAAAATGAGGAGTAGGATTGTAAGTTTTGAAGATAGTGAGCCTTGCCCCCAAGTTAAGTTGGAGAAAATAGGATAGTATTAGTTCTTTTTTCGATTGAGTGAAAATAAACGTTTTTGAATGTTATGTTGTTCAATGCAAAGAAAGCTGTAATCTCAAATTATGTAGCTTATTGTTAAAGTGAGTAATTTATACTAAATTGCAAAGGTCATCATGGATATTCGATTAGAAAAATTAGAATTAATTAAACAAATACTCTCAACAGAAAGTGTTGAAGTGATTAACGAAGTAAAGGCTTTATTAAATCAAAATGTTAAGCAAACTTTAACAGAGGCACATTACAAAATACTTTAAAAACGAGATGCTAATTTAGATATGAGCGACTTATTGGCTTGGGAGGAATTGAAGGCAAATGCAAGGGCAGCGAAAAATTGAAATATAAAATCTTCATCACTTACATCAATATTACAGATGTTATCATAAAAACTTTTGCTATTAAAACAACCTAAATCTTCTTCAAAATTTGTCCATTGATAATCATCGTCAACTTCAAAATTGAAATAGTTTTCAAAAGCATTTTCTAAGTCATTATTATTAGTAATTATAAATCCGTGAAAATCAATATATCTGGTTGGGAGACTATGTGCTAAATCAAAGCCATTTCCAAGCACGTATAAAGTATTCATTTATTAATTTAAGATTATGACAAAACTATCTTCCATTAAAAACGGCAATCTGTTTATTGAATCAAATATAAATCATTTAATACGAAAAGAGTGATAGGAAAACAAAAAGTCGATAACTTCCAAATTAACTGGGAATCTCCTTATCATAAAACCCTCGGCTTAAAAAATCCTTTCACGCAATCTAAATTTCTAATACAAACTTGAATGTGATTTTTACTGTTTATTCCACTACCAGGAAAGGCTTGTCCTCCTTCAGTGAAAATTCCTCTTACAGTATCAAATTCTTTTACTAAATTGGTTTGTTTCATTTGATAATGCATATACTCAATTACGCTGCAATCCAATGCTCTATATAATAAGTCTTTGTGAGCATCCGTTTTAGTGTTTTTGTTTACAGGCAACGTTCTTCCTAATTTTATAAAATCATTTTTCATGGAATGGTAATAATTAATCAACAAATTGATGTATTGACTATCAGCAAGATCACAACAATTACCCAATGTAAAAACAACTCCAATAATGGAAGGATTTTTTATGGCACCTCTTTTTAACTTGACAGACTACTTAGTATTAATTTTTTTGAAGCGAAACTTTGCAGCATTATGAAAACGGTGGTCCCGCTTTCCGCTCAAATGCTGCGGCAAGGCTTCAAAATCATGCGCTTCAGGCAGCATAACCGCTGCAATCGGGGCTAGTTTAAAAACTTCGGTTCTTCGTACAAAGAAAAACACAAGCACTCAATAGTAGAAAAGTATCAACCACTTTGATAAGCTTGTCGAAATTTTTGTAGTTTTAAGCAAAATTATTCCAGATGAATAAAAAAATAATTTTAAAGAAAAGACCAGTTGGCTTTCCGGCAGAAGATACATGGGCATTGCAAACAACAGCAGTTGATGAACCGAAAGAAGGAGAAATTTTGGTGGAAACTCAATATGTTTCTTTAGATCCTGCTATGCGCGGCTGGTTAAATGATCAGAAATCATACATACCACCTGTACAAATTAATGACGTGATGCGCGCTGGTACAGTGGGTAAAATCATACAATCGAAGCATCCTAATTTTAAGGAAGGCGATTTTGTAAGCGGAGGCGGTGGCGTTCAGCAATTTTATATTAGCGATGGAAAAAATGAATTTAAAGTAGACGGACATGCAGTGCCTCTTCCAAAATATTTATCGGTTTTAGGAATGACTGGCATGACCGCCTATTTCGGAATTTTAGAGGTAGGAAAAATTAAAGAAGGTGATATAGTATTAATTTCAGGAGCTGCAGGTGCTGTGGGTTCGGTTGCCGGACAGATTGCTAAAATTAAAGGTTGCACCGTAGTTGGTATTGCCGGTGGTAAAGAAAAATGTACTTACGTAGTTGATCATTTAGGGTTTGATGCTTGTATTGATTATAAGAACGAACAAGTGTACGAAAAGCTAAAAGAATATTGCCCGAAAGGAATTGATGTGTATTTTGATAATGTAGGTGGCGACATTTTAGACTTGGCTTTAGCCAAAATAAGAAGGCATGCCCGCATTGTTATTTGTGGGGCGATTAGCCAATACAATGCTACTGAAATTAAGGGTCCAAAAAACTATTTATCGTTGTTGATAAACCGGGCAACTATGCAGGGGATGGTAGTATTTGATTATGCCACACGATACCAGGAAGCCGGCATGCAAATGGCAAGGTGGATGGCAGAAGGCAACTTAAAAAGCGACGAAGCCATCTATGAAGGTATCGAAAATTTTTATGATACGTTTAAACGATTATTTAGCGGAGACAAAAGAGGAAAGCTGGTTTTGAAGGTTAGTTAGGTAGTAATAATTGAATTAATCAAATAATTAATTTTTAGTTCCATAACGCCACAATGCCCTCAAAAAATGTCGTATTGGTACCGTGTTCATTAATTGAATATCTTCCAATAAGGTAGTTTCTCCATCTAAAAAACGAAAACAGCGTTCAATTGGATTGTGTTCATACAGTTGCTCAAAAATAAGTGGTCCCAAATGATTTTTCTCATATAAAATATCTAACAACAAGGCATCTTGTAAACGGGTTTTACGATTGATTAATTGATAACCCGGTAGTTTGTGAGCTTTCAAATTGGCTATTATTTTCTGCACATATTTTTCGGTATACTTAAATGCATAACCGGTAGATGGTCTAACCCAAGAGCCTGCCGTTCCAATTTTTGTAAGTGCATGACTGTTTACTTGATGAAAGGGATAAGTCGTCATAGGAATTACGCCTTGTTCAACCGTTTTAATGGTATATGGCAATTGACTAATATAGGTTTCAATATATTGTTTTAGATAAATATCGTACAACTCGTCATCAATTAGTGTTGGAACAAATAAGGTAAATTCGACCAAAGCTTCATTGGCATTAAAAGGCAATACATATGTAAAACTAGTGCTGTTTTTATGTTGCAATCGGTAATCCATCATCGTAAATTGTTGGGTATTAAAAACGGCTTTGTCAAATTGAATGTGCCATCCTTTAAAAGGTTGCCATAGTTTTATGTATTGAGTTGATTTAGAAAAGGCTTCCTCCACACGGCTATCAAAACAATGTTGAACGCTAAAGTTTTGTTGAGTGGTTTGTATGTTAACTTGTTGTGCGCTTTGTGTGGTGTTCTTTACCTCGTCAATTATAAAAGTTATATTAGGATTTTGCCGGATTATTTTTTGGGCATATTCATAAAAATCAAGGCTTTCAATTTTTTTGTATTGATAAGGATCTAACTCAAATTCAAGATTTTTTTGTGTTGAAATAAATGCTCCTTTTGCCCACCGATGTTGAATTAACTGTTCCCATTTCCCTTTTCCTTTTTCCCAAAAACACCAGGTTTTGTCATTTTTATTTTTGGCTAATGGCTCAATTATAACGATTTTTTTATCTCTAAAAAACGCATCTCGACTGAAAGCTAAAGCCAACTGTAAACCGGCAAGTCCGGCACCGATAATGGCGTAGTGGTAGGTTTGGTTTTGCATTTCTTGCCTAATGGCTAAACAATTATAGATGAATAATCCAACATCAGATGATATAAATCAAAATTATTATAATCAACATCAGCATGAGAAGAAATATACGTAAAGTTAAAATTTTTTATGAATGACATTTTGGATAACAATCGTGTTGTATTGCTCTGCGGAAATCGTTGGTTAATTAAGTTATTAATATCATTAACGCCATCATCTATATTGGATGGTTTCACAATAAATCCTATCATGCCATTTACACCAAACGGGGTCGGGTACTTATTTATTACAAACCGCATGATGCCATTTTTGATGTATTCCACTGCAAGCGAATTGGCTTTGTATGTGGAAACACTTTTGTTGAGGTAGTCGCCATCAAGCCTTTTACATTCAAGTGTGTAGTAGTCTTTGGGTTCAAAGAAAGTATCTGTGGTAATTACTTTTATGTCAATGAATCCTACCTCTTTACTTTTTTTTATTGCAGCCGGCTCAGCCTCAAAGTGAAAGGGTTGTAAACGATATTTCTCCTTAAATTTGCCGTCTTGAAGATAATTTTCGCAGAGATAATTCCTGATTGTTTTTTCTTTGTTTTCAATCGCCGCACAGTTCACAAGCATTAAATGGTAAGCTTCTATAATTCCGATCAATATTAATCGAAATTGCTCTTCGTGTGTGTAATCACTGTAAACAAATAGGTCAGCTTGATTGGGCATATTCTTCTTGTCTTTTTTGTTTAGCACCTGCCTTTAAAGTGGCTTGTAAGATTTCTCCTAAATCTAAATGCCCAATTGCCCTATGCAAACACTTGTATTCATTTGGTTTGATGACATAGAAACTTTCTGCTTCAAAACCTTTAATGTCTTTTTGGATAAATAATTCATCAGACAATTTTTCAAAACTCAATAAAGCAAATTTATTCAGAATATCTGTTGTATCTTTATTTTTAATAAATTGATATTTTGCGCCTACATCGTCAATATCCACAACACAAAATTCAATACCAATCGTATATTTAGAATGATAAATATTGACTTGTATTTTCTTTTCTGCATTTTTGAATAAATGGTCGAAATGCTCGGCGATTATACTCGCGTATGATTTGAGGTAGGTTTTGCCTTGATTGTTAAATAATATAGGATTATAGTACTTATAGTCTCTTTTCCTCTGTATTAAAGGTATCGAAATATCTAAGGCGTAATGGACAACATCTTTATCTTGCTGACTTAAATTAAAAGCATTATATATTTTTTCGTTTAAAAAAACTATTTGATGTTCTAATTCTCTCTCTTGTTGTTGTTTTTCTATATCCTCAAAATCGGATTGATTTAACTGCAATTTATTTGCGGCAATAGATTTGTATGATGAAACAATGCTTTCGTTAAAAACATAAGGCATTTGTATGATTTCCTTTAAAAGAACATCGCCTCGCTCAATACCTACTGAAGTATTCGTTTGCAACAGATAATAAGCCAAAAAATTTGAGTTGAATAATGCACTAATATTTTGGAGGATATTGGCATCTTGTTTATTTAGTGCTTTTATTGCTGTAATAACATAGGTAAACAATTTTTCAGTTTCTAATTCTACTGCGCTTATACCTGTCAATTTACTACTTATCCTTCTTCTTGAGAGAAGAAGAGGAGGGAGAAAAATTCGCTCGTCGGCAGGTATATATCCAACAAAATCTATATCCCACGTATCACCCTTTTTAATACTAAAGGGAGCTAAATCAATATTACTTTTGACAAAATCTTTTCCTTTATGGTGTTTGGCATCAATCTTATTATCTCCATCTTTATATTTCATACCTGTCCCAACCAAAAATCGTTCTTTATCCCCTACGACATCTTTTACAGAAGAATAATTTTTTAAGATTCTTTTAGTCAGTGAAAAATCCAAAATATTTCCATAAACTAAAGTTTTCCACAACCAATCATAAGATAAAAATAAATGCTGTGGAATTTCTTTGTAATCGTATTTTTCAATGACAAATATTTTAAATAACTCAAAAAAACGATTAGGCTTTAGTGTAATATGATTTATGAAATTTTGTGGTGATTCTTGGAATGTATCAAAAAGTGAATAAGAAATGACACTCGCAGATGCTATTGCAGGGTCATTTGATTTATCAAATACTTCTCGCCGAACAGAAGATAGTTCGAATACTTGATGAATTTCATTATGCCGCAAAAAATATTTTCTGAATGTTTTTGTGCCAAGATTGTACAGTATCTTACTCGTTACAACTAAGGTACATTTTGTGTTTGGGTTGCTAAAATCCTTTGTTCTTATCAGAAATGCTTGTGCTATTTCCTTCTTTGCAACCACTATTTTTACTTTGGCTTTTTTATTATTTGTTTGCTCTTGCAAAGCTTTGGTTTCTTCAATCTCTCTACGCCTCCAATAATCTTCATACAAGTAGTTTCCTTTTTTGTCAGGTACATCGCCCCAAGGTGGATTACCGATAATAAAATCTAATTCTGTGCTATTGAGTAATTCATTATAATTTGCATTTGTATCAAAAAAATCAGCTACAAAAAAATTTTCATTTAATACATTCGGAAACTTAAAGGTCTCAATATCAGCTGGTTTATCAATAAAATCAAGCAAGGTGATATATAATGAAAAAATAGCAACATTTACTGCATCTTTATCAATATCAACTCCGAATATATTATCTTTTAATAATTTTCTTAGATGATTATGGTAGTCTTCTACATCATTTTCGCATCCTTCATTGAGTGCTTTAAATCGCCATATAATTTTTCTTAAAGATTCAACCAAAAAAATCCCGGAACCACAAGCCGGATCGAGTACTTTACAATTGTATTTCTTATCCTTTTTATCAAAATATTGTTCGACAGTTTGACTCAAAACATAGTCAACCAAAAAGAGAGGCGTATAATATGCTCCCGATGATTCTTGATTATCAACACCAATAAAAAATTCATAAACATTGCTAATCAACTCCACCGGAATAATAGAAAAATCATAAATATCAAATAAAGATTGTTGTCCGCTTTCCAAGTCCGTTCCTCTCAAAAGGTCAACTATCTTATTCAAATGATACGACCGGACTTTACTTTTCTCCCCCCCCTCAATCGGAAATAAATCGCCATTGTAATTGTCTTGTGATTGGAGGTACTCAAAAAGCCCGTATGTTGCATCCACTCCTTTGCTTAATACTTCGCATAAATCATAATTTGTCCACAGCTTCTTCTGTATACGAACTTGTCTATCTATCAAATATCTGATAAATAAAATTCTTCCAATTAAGTTATTAGCAATATGAGAAGGCAATCCTCTTCTTGAATCTTCTGTAAGTAATTTTATAAGTGTTTTAACATTATTCAATAATATATAATCAACTCGATGTTTGCCTTTAAGTGCATCTTGATATTGCTCCCAGGTTTCACCTGTAACAAGTTTGAAATAATTGAAATCGTTTAACTGTTTTTTAAAATCAGCCAATTTTGCCAAGCCTGTTTTTTCTTTTACAAAAGAAAAACCATTATATATATGATATTGATTTTCTGTGCAAATGAAGATGACAGGAGATAAATTGAAGTTCCAAATTTGCCGGTGAAGTACTTCTGTGTTTTCAGGACTGTCAAAAAATAAAATAAATGGTGTTTTGTTAAAATAAAAAAAAGCATCCGGTTTTATCACATCTTGTATTAAATGCTTTATTCTTTTTGAAAATGCGCATTGGATTTGCCATTTATCTTCAGATAGCAAGAACAGACCATTTTTTTTTGTTAAACCTAGCCGGTCGAATATTTCTTTAAAAGAATGCACCAAATCAAAAGTAGGCATTTTTATGCAATTATAAAATTATATTTTTACAAATGTGTGTGATTTACCTTTTGCATAGGTTAAACTATTCTACTACCTCCTCAATTTTTAAAAAAAGACTTCACCAAAGATACCCAAACATTACGCCCCATGCCTCTTAAACCGTTTAACTTCGGGTTGGGTTGTTTGCCTTCGCCAATGCGTTTAATCTGTAATTCGTACCAAAGCAATTCTAAAGAGCCGGTATCATCAATAGCTTTAATGCCGCTTTTAGGATAAGGTGCTTGCAAAGTTTCCAAACCTTGCTCAAAAATTTGAATACACAACTTAGGATGCATCGCAAAAGGACGAGCTAAACCAATAATATCTACATGTCCATCAGCAATGGCTTTTTCCATAACAGCAACTTGGCGAAAACCACCGGTAAGCATTAAAGGTTTTGTAACTAGTTTACGCGCTTTTTTGATGTACTCTAAAAAATAGGCTTCCCGTTCAATGGTACTTTGTTTTTGTGTGGCACCCATCATAGCAGGACGTTCATAAGAGCCTCCAGATATTTCCAATAAGTCTATTCCTTGCGCATCTAACATCCGCAACACTTCCATCGATTCTTCTTCGGTAAAACCACCGCGCTGAAAATCGGCTGAATTAATTTTAATTCCAATTGGAAAATCAGCCCCAACTTTATCACGAATATTTTGATACACGGCTAACACAAAGCGCGCCCGGTTTTCTAAACTACCACCCCATTCATCTTTTCTTATGTTACTTAAAGGCGATAAAAATTGGCTAACTAAATAACCGTGTGCTCCGTGAATTTGCACACCGGTAAAACCAGCATCTTTCAAAATTTTAGCGGTATTGCCATAACGTTCAATAATTGCTACAATCTGTTTTTCACTAAGTGCTTTCGGCGTTTTAAACAAAGCAGAAGCTCCTTTTACTTTTACCGGTATGGCAGAAGGGGCGTAAACATCTTTATTAATGCTACCAAAAGCTTGTCGACCAGGATGATTAATTTGGGGCCAAATATGAACGCCGGTTTTATTCGCAGCATTTGCCCATTGTTTTAAAAGTGATATATGTTGTTCATCTTCTACTACCACGTTCCGGGCTTCACCAATTGCGTTTTGATCTATCATTACATTGCCGGTAATTAACAAACCGGGTTTCGCTTTTGCCCAAACCTTGTAAGCATGTATTAGTGTAGATGTAGGAGCATGATTGCTCGTTCCGAGGTTTTCACTCATCGCTGATTTGGCAATGCGGTTTTGCAATATCGAGCTATTGGGCAAGGTAAATGAAGATTGTAAATGTTGTATTTTATTCATGAATCAGGTAAAAATATTGTTTTTTTGTCATTCTCAATCTTTTTGTTTGAATTCGTATCTTAAAAATAGAATTTTATATGCGCCTTTTATAGAAGAAAAGCCAGCAGCCGGTTTAAAAATGATCGTTGTTATACCGGCATTTAACGAACCCAACATTTTACAAACCCTGCAAAGTTTATATGAAAATGATCTCCCTATGCAAGCCATTGAAGTGTTGGTAGTGGTGAATTATGCTGAGTATTGTGAACCGAAGTTAAAAGAGGAAGCACATCAAACAGTCATTATTATAAAACAGTGGATGCAAAAACACAGTTCTCCCCAACTTCAATTTTATTGTATTTTAGCAGGTGACTTAGCCAAAAAACATGCAGGTGTAGGTTTAGCAAGAAAAATTGGGATGGATGAAGCCGTTCAACGATTTGAACAATTAAAGGTAGATGGTATTATTGTAAATTTGGATGCAGATTGTACTGTATCTAAAAATTATCTGAATGAAATTTTGCATTTTTATGAGGCTAATTCAACTATACAAGCTGCCAATATCCATTATGAACATCCTATTGATGATAGCCTCAACAGCGAAGCGATTATTTTGTACGAATTGTACTTGCGCTATTATGTAGAGGCTTTGCGGTACTGTAATTATCCTTATGCTTACCATACGGTGGGCTCGAGTTTTTCTGTAAAAAGCAGCATATATCAACAACAAGGTGGAATGAACCGAAGAAAAGCAGGAGAAGATTTTTACTTTTTACATAAAATAATACCGGTCAGCCATTTTGGTGAAATTGGGTCGGCAGTTGTTTTTCCATCGGCAAGAGAATCAGACCGGGTACCTTTTGGAACAGGTAGAAGTATTTTAGCATGGCACAAAGAAGAAAGAGATTTGCACCTTAGTTATGCTTTAGAAACCTTTCAACTGATTAAATGGTTGTTTGATGATCCGCTAAATTTTCATAAGCATTCTAATTTTATAGATCACTTACCTGAACCTTTGCAGGAATATTTATCACATATTCAATTTAAACAATCGTTACAGGAAATCGAAAATAACACCCAATCGGCTGAAGCATTTGTTAAACGCTACCATCGTTTTTGGAGCGGTTTCGAATTGTTGAAGTTGATACACTATTGTCGCGATCATTTTTACCCCAACACCAATTTAGTTAATATTTGTTTAACTTTGATGAAATGGCGTAACTATACTTTTAAAGTTATGGATAATAATTATGCACTCAGTTTATTAATGGAATTAAGGAGCCTACAAAAAAAGGGTATCTAAAAAATAGATACCCCCTAAAAATATAAGATTAAGGTAACTCATTAGTTTACCGCATCAGATAATGACTTACCTGCTTTAAACTTGATTACTTTTTTTGCTTTAATTTTTATTTCAGCACCGGTTTGCGGGTTTCTACCTATTCGTGCAGCTCTTTTGCTTATCGAAAATGTACCAAAACCAATTAACGTTACTTTGTCATCTTTCTTCAATGTATTTTCAATTGAATTTAAAACGCTGTTTAACGCTTCCGTGGCTTCTGACTTAGAAATACTGGCATCTTCGCTGATTTGATTTATTAGGTCTCCCTTGTTCATATTTAAACTGTGTTATAATTGTTTATAAATATAATTAAAATTTACTAATTCGAATTGAGCCGTACAAAAATAGCCTCTTTCAAAGAGATTCCAAAATAATACGTGTATTATTCAGTAGAAATATGCTTATTTCAATTTTTTGTACACTTTATGGAGGGCTTTTTAATTAAATTTATCTAATAGCAGGTTTATTATTCAGCAATTTACAAACAAGTTTATCTATACAATAAAGTAGTTGACATTTTTTTGATATTTTTTGAAGCGAACCCATTTAGCTTTGTAGTAACACCCGTCCCGCTTTCCGCTCAAATGCCATTTGCCAACGCTACAAAAGCTGCTCAAAATGGCATAACCGCTGCAATCGGGGCTAGTTTGCAAACTTCGGTTCTTCGTAGATTGAATAAACAGTCACAAACAAAAAAAAGAAAGTATCAACCACATTGATAAACTTGTCAATTTATGAGTGGATTAACTTATAATTAGCAAGCTATAACAGCACACTAACCTAAACAATACTGTTTTCAACCTTATAGAATCAGCATCTTACCAAAATAGCTATATTTATCCAGTATTAAACAAGTAGGCAAAAGTTTCAGATTACTTTCATAAACATTTATTAAGTATAAACTTGAAACGTAATTATTAACAATTGTAAATCTAATTAAAAAATAATATTTTAGCAAAATGAAGTAACTATATTTCTTAACTTGAAAATGTAGATAATCAAACATCCACTTCATATTATTTATCTTAAAAAAATGATCAATGACTATACAAGCAGAAGTAAGCAATTTTATCGGTGGGCAAAAAATTAGCAACGGGCAATCATCTTTAGATGTGATTTCACCATTAGATGGTAGTAAATTATCTACCATGCCATTAAGCAATCACACCGATATTAACCAAGCCGTTGAAGCGGCACAAAAAGCCTTTCCAGCTTGGTCGGGTTTAACCTTAAAGGAGCGGGTTCAAATATTTTTTAAATATCGCAATCTTTTAGAAAAACACATCGATGAACTAACCAACTTAGTACACAAAGAAAACGGTAAAACTACTGAAGAAGCCAGAGCTGAAGTTTTAAAAAGTATTGAATTGTGCGAGTTTGCCGTATCAATGCCGCAAATAGTGACCAACGAAATTCAAGAAGTTAGCAAAGGGGTTGAATGCAGAATTGAACGGAAACCATTGGGCGTGGTGGCTTGTATAACCCCGTTTAACTTTCCAAATATGGTGCCCCATTGGACGATACCAAATGCCTTAGTACTTGGCAACACCGTAGTTTTAAAACCATCGGAGTTAGTGCCCTTAAGTGCTGCCCGCATGGCAGAATTATTGCAAGAAGCCGGTTTGCCCGATGGAGTATTTAACGTAGTAAACGGCGGCAAAGAAGTAGTAGAAGCAATTTGTGACCATCCAGATATAAAGGCAACTTCTTTTGTTGGATCGACTAAGGTAGCCAAAATTGTATATAAAAGAGCCAGTGCCAATTTACAACGCTGTGTTGCTTTGGGTGGTGCCAAAAATCACTTGTTGGTGTTGCCCGATGCCAATGTTGATATGACGGCAAATAATGTAGTCGCCTCTATGGCAGGTTGCGCGGGGCAACGCTGTATGGCAGCTTCGGTAATGGTTGGCGTTGACAAGGTGCAACCTATTATCGATAAAATGGTTGAAGAAGCCAAAGCCATTAAACCCGGTGAAAATTTGGGTTCGGTAATCAGCAAAGAAGCCAAAGAACGAATTGAACAGTACATTACTGAAGCTGAAGCACAAGGTGCGAAAATTTTAGTAGACGGACGAAACGCTGTAGTGGAAGGCAGCGAAGATGGCTTTTATGTTGGTCCTACTATTATAGATTATGTGAAGCCTGATATGGCGGTTGCTAAAGAAGAAATTTTTGGTCCGGTTATTTCTATTATTCGAGCAAAAGATTTAGACGAAGCCATTGCCATCGAAAACAGTTCAAACTATGGTAATGCGGCTGCGGTATTTACGCAAAGCGGCGGCTTAGCCCGTCAAGTAATGGAAAAAGCGAGTGCCGGTATGATTGGAGTGAATATTGGCGTGCCTGTACCGCGCGAACCGTTTTCTTTTGGCGGTTGGAACGAATCGAAATTCGGGGTAGGCGATATTACCGGCAAAAGTTCAATTGAATTTTGGACACAAAATAAAAAAACAACCACCAAATGGAATCCAGAGGATAAGCGGGATTGGATGAGTTGATAATTATATTATATTTAAATTTATTTCAACTATACTTCAAATTCAAAACAAGTTATGACACAGGATAATGTTTATAAATCTGTATTAGAAAAGTTGAGTGGTATTCCAATAGAATACTTAGATAAAGTAGATCAATTTTTAACTGTTTTAAAAAAAGATATCAATTCAAAGGATAAAAATAGAGATGACATCTTAAAATTTGCTGGTTCTTGGCGCGATATGACGGATAATGACTTTGAAGATTACTTGAAGTCAATTAAAGATTTAAAAGTTAACATGTTTAGTAGAGATATTGAATTTTAAATTGTGAAAGAACCATTATTAGATACAGATACTATTTCATATTTCTTTAGAGGAGACCAGAATGTTATAAAAAAAATTGATGAGTATTTATTAGACGTTGGTTATATTAATATAAGTGTTATTACTTATTATGAAGTGATGAATGGATTATACTATAAAGATGCAAAAAAGCAATTGGAAAGGTTTAGCAAATTTGTAGAATTAAATAATGTTGTACCGATGACATTACAATCTGCTAATATTTCTGCTGGAATCTCTGCAAAATTAACCAAGTCTGGAAAATTTATTGGTCATAACGATATTTTAATTGCAGGAATTGCAATAGAAAATAATTATGTATTAATAACAAACAATACAAACCACTTCTCAAGAATTGAAAACTTGGAAATAGATAACTGGAAATTTAATACATAAATTGAACATGTGACCTATCCTAACTCAAATATAATATTCATTCTATTATGCATGATTATTTACTTAATTGCCTGTCAACCTAAAAAACAAATAACCATACAACCAGATGAAATTTTGCTCAACCATAGCTTCACTGATTTACAAGGCAATCCAATTGACATTAAACAATATTTGGGTAAGCCTTTGTTAATTAACTATTGGGCAACATGGTGCAAATATTGCCGGAAAGATTTACCGGTAGTTCAACAGTTTGCCGATTATCATAAACGATCGCATACAGTTATTTTATTGTCTGATGAACCCACTGAAAAAATTGAACAATTTAAGGCAAAGCAAGAATATAATTATATCTACTTAAAGAGTGACAAACCCTTAAGTGCTTATGGTATTCGGCAACGCCCGGCATTTGCTTATTTTAGTGCCGCCGGTAAACACTTAGAAACGATTAATGGAAGTGTAGATATAAAAATATTGTTTGGGATGGTGGAATATCATAAAGCGAAAGAACATAAAACGGCACAGCCGTAAAATTCCAAAATGCCAATAGCGAAAAAATGTTGTTGTATTATTTATTATAAAAGATACAGTGATTTTTTACCTTCGCTTAATATGAAAAAATACATTGTCAATAAGTTGCTGTTGACCGTTATGTTGGTCGGTGTTTTTAATGCCTGTACTTACCTTCCTGAACCTCAAGATGTGGCACCGGCATTTTCAATTACTGAAAACAATCAGTATATTCAAATTACACATGGCAACAATATTGAAACGGGCATCATTTTTTATCCCGGTGGTTTGGTTGATGCGCATGCTTATATTCCTGCCCTTACTGCTGGTAACACGGTTAGTGTAAATCAAAAGGAGGCTTTACAAAGTTTTATTGTGAAAATGCCGGCAAATCTCGCTGTTTTAGATGCGCAAGCTGCCGTTAAGATTGTAGAGGATAACCCCCATATTACACAATGGTATATTGCCGGACATTCGTTGGGCGGTGCTATGGCTTGTACAGCGGTTAATAAAAACCAAGATCTTTTTGAAGGCTTAATTTTAATGGCAGCCTATCCTGCCGGTAAGGTGGATTTAAGCAATTGGACTGGTAAAGTGTTAAGCCTGCGAGGCAGCAATGATGGTTTGACTACCCAACAAGATATTGATGACAGGAAAAATCAGCTTCCCGATAGTACTATATATATAACGATTGAAGGTGGAAATCATGCTGGTTTTGGAGCGTACGGCGAACAAAAAAACGATGGCATCAATGAACTCGAAACCCCATCACAAATTGATTTAACCATAATGGCGATACTTGATTTTATAGGATGAAAAAAAATGTACTACTACTTTTTATTATTGTAAATACTAACTGTTTATCGGCGCAACAGATAGAATTGGGTGTTGTGGCATTTCCCAATCTACTTTATAGTAGCAGCATCGATGAAGCAACAATTGTTAAACTCAACTCTAATGGAAGTGCTTTAAAAGTGCAGTACAACACACCATTCAAAAATTTACCATTTTATACTACTTTTGGCTTAGAACTTTCAACAGTTGATTGGGGCAATCAACTATTGAGCAGAATTGGCATCCTCAAATGGCTGCCAAACGAAAAATGGGCAATTGAAGCGATGCTGCTAAATGGGGTAGCTTTATATGTTGAGCAACCGGCTTATGTTTTTGGTTTAGAAACTAACGCCGCCTATTATATAAACATCAAACAGAAAAAACGAGTTAAAATATCTGCCGGCTTACGGTATACGCAAAACCCGGCTTATCAAAAAGTGGGCTTATATCGTTTTGTTGATGTGCCGTTGAGTATTAGTTGGGTTATCCAATAACTCTCCATCTGTATTTAAAAAATAGGTTAAACCTCAGAACATAAGTCAGCACAGTTACGACTGTTTTTATTAATTTATGTTGTTGTATACGATAAGCCATTTAGCGCACCTGTTTTATCATTTTGAATTATTTCTATTAAGTCTATTTCATTCATAAAAATAGAGACATCGTCAATTTTTATGGATCAGCAAAACAACATGATAACAATATTATTATCTTACCGCTGTAAAAATACAGATAATATGCCAAACTTATCCATCAACTTTGCGGGCATTAAAAGCCCTAACCCATTTTGGTTAGCTTCTGCACCGCCTACCAATTCTGGTTATCAGGTTATGAAAGCCTTTGATGCCGGTTGGGGCGGAGCCGTTTGGAAAACCTTAGGGGTTCCTATTATCAATACGTCAAGCCGGTATGGATCTATCAATTATCGAAATACGCGTATGGCGGGCTTCAACAATATTGAGTTAATTACCGATCGTCCGTTAGAAGATAATTTAAAAGAAATTGAAGAAGTTAAAAAGTATTTTCCCAACCATGCGGTTATTGCTTCGCTCATGGTTGAGCGAAAAGAAGAGTGGCATCAGATTATAAAAGATGTAGAAAATGCCGGAGCCGATGGCATAGAGTTAAACTTCGGTTGTCCGCACGGGATGTGTGAGCGCGGTATGGGTTCTGCCGTTGGGCAAGAACCATCGGTTTTAAAAACTATTGTCGAATGGGTTATGGAAGTTGCGCAAATTCCGGTAATCACCAAACTTACGCCCAACATTTCGCATATTGTCGATCCGGGTTTGGCAGCTGTGCAAGGAGGTAGCGATGCGATTTCTTTAATCAACACCATAAAAAGTATTGTAGGTATTGATTTAGATACTTATGCCCCCTACCCGATAGTAGACGGTAAAGGAACCAATGGCGGCTATTGCGGTCCGGCAGTAAAACCCATTGCGCTCGAAATGGTGAAAGAGTTAACCAAACATCCTGACATTAAAGACACGCCAATTTCGGGCATTGGTGGTATTGAAACTTGGCGCGATGCAGTTGAGTTTATTTTATTAGGTGCCGGTTCGGTACAAGTTTGTACTGCCGTAATGCATTATGGTTTTGGTATTATTAGAGAAATGCAAAGTGGCTTAGAGCAATTTATGATAGAGAAAGGCTACGAAACCATTAATGATTTTAAAGGAAAAGCCTTACCGAATGTAACCGAATGGAAGCATCTAAACTTAAAGCATAAAGTAATTGCGGCAATTAATGAAGATAAATGTGTGGGCTGCGATTTATGCTATATTGCTTGTGACGATGGGGCTCATCAAGCCATTCGTTTGCCCGAAGAAAATGGCAATCGCATACCAGAAATTATTGAAGAAAATTGTGTGGGTTGTAACTTGTGCTCATTAGTTTGTCCGGTAGAAGATTGTATTACCATGGTTCAAAAAGATGATGGCAGCCAATCGATTACTTGGGATGAGCGCGCCAAAGCGAACACCATTCCAACTACTTTTAATGATGACCTTGCAGGTGGTAAACATCATTTTGTTCCAACGGTAGAAGATGCGTTAAAATGGAGAAAATCATAAGCTCGATGGCAGATCGTTTTATGCAGGAAGCCATAAGGCAGGCACAAAAAAGTTTAAGTGAAGGCGGCATTCCGATTGGTTCGGTTTTGGTAAAAAACAACGAAATTATTGCAGCCGGACACAACAAACGGGTACAAGAGGGTAACCCCATTTTACACGGCGAAATGGATTGTTTAAATAATGCCGGTAGAGTAGGTTCGTATAAAGATTGTGTCATTTATTCAACTTTAATGCCGTGTTATATGTGTGGTGGAACCATTGTTCAATTTAATATTCCTAAAGTAATTGTTGGTGAAAATAAAACCTTTGAAGGTTCTGCCGGGTTTATGCAAGCTCATGGCGTTGAAGTCATCAACTTAATGTTACCCGAATGTATGGAGATGATGGAGGCTTTTATCAAAGCACATCCCGAGTTGTGGTTTGAAGATATTGGGGACTTGTAAAAAATAAAATGGCGGACCTTTTTGTTTAATTTTTTTTTGAAGCGAAACTTTTTAGCATTACAAAAATACCCGTCCCGCTTTCCGCTCAAATGCCATTTTGCCAACGCTTCAAAACCCACGCAAAAATGGCATAACCGCTGCAATCGGGGCTAGTTTAAAAACTTCGGTGCTTCGTACAAATACAAAAACAAGACTACTCAAAAACATAAAAGTATTTATCAATATGGTAAACTTAGCAATGCGGAGAAAATAAATCTACTTTTTATGTCAAAGTAATTTTTTGATAAACGAGCCGAAAAACGTAGTCATAGTGGGGCTAAGACGAGGCTTTTCAACGAAGTATATCGAAAAATGGCAAAGACAGAAATGTAGATTTATTTTTGTAGCATTACTTATCCCCAAAACATAAAAAAGAAGCGTAATTTCGCCAACAGATTGGTTATGCTATGATTGAACATTATGCCAAACAAGCCGGTACGGTGGTGAGCACCAAATGGGCTGAGCCAGGAGGTTGGATTAATATTTACCCACCCTTTAACCGGGCGGAGATTGAAGGCATGAGTAAACGCTTAAACATTCCGTTTGACTATTTTATCGATTCTTTAGATGTAGATGAACGCTCGCGCTTTGAGTCGGATGATGGTTTACAGTTTATTGTTTTGAATACGCCGGTTAGCAATCTATCTGCTGAAATTGAAGCCGATTATATTACCGTGCCACTCGGCATTATTGAAAGTGAGGATTATTTAGTTACCATTAGCTCGGTGGAAAACCAAGTTGTTAAACACTTTCAAAACAACCAATTTAAAAAATTAGATATTGACAACCATAGCAATTTTGTGTTGCGTTTGTTTGATCAAAGCAACCATTTATACTTGCATTATTTAAAAGAGCTGAACCGGCAACGCAATGCCTATGAGAAAGAATTGTACAACTCTAGCCGGAATAAAGAATTGGCAAAACTGCTCAACATTCAAAAATCGTTGGTGTATTTTTTAACCAGCTTACGAGCCAATGAATTGATGATGATGAAAATTAAACGTACCGATTTTTTACAAATTAAAGATAAGGAAGAAGAACTCGATTTTTTGGAAGACATTATTGTAGATTGCAGTCAGGCATTAGAAATGAGTGATGTGTACACTAACATTTTAAATGGCACGATGGATGCTTTTGCTTCTATTATTTCAAACAACCTCAACAATATTATGAAACGCTTAACTGCGATAACCATTGTTTTAATGGTGCCCACTTTGGTTGCTAGTTTTTATGGAATGAACGTTGCCTTACCGTTTGATAAAAGCCCCTATGCGTTTGTTATTATTATGGTGCTTTCCTTATTGCTGTCTTTTTTGCTGATTTTTGTGTTTAACCGGCGTAAGTGGTTTTGAGTGAATAAATCAATAACAAAAATCTGCTTTATATAAATTATATGCAATCCTCCTATCCAAGTTAGCCGGTTCACTTGTTCTAAAGCTGCCACTCCTTTTGTTGCCACAATGGAACAGGTTCCATTGGAATCTTGTGTACTTGAGCTTGACACATTAGTAATAACTTGTTTTATTGTGGAAACTTCTGTTAAACAATTAAGGGCAGTCAACCGGTTCACTTACCAAAGTTCCATCATTATTCACTTTTATCCGGTAACAACTACCATTTGGCGCAGTTAGTATAACACCGTGGCACGATTCATCAACATAAACATCGCCAGAACGGGCATTAACAATGTTTTCTGTTGGACACGAACTGTTGTTGTTAATATTATATTTTATAGTTATAGAGTAAAGCCTAAAGGAACAGCCTTTAATTTGAAACTCGTCAATTACAAAGTTGTTTAGGTTATTGTAATAAATATTGCCATTAAAAGAATGCGCATTATCAATTTCATCAAGTAACATGCCATTGTTTAATAGCACAAAAGCATCATAATCCGCACATGTGTTTCGTCCATTTACAATTATCTGGCTGATGTTGTTTAAAGAAGATACATCTATAGAAAGAATATCATAGTCGAGATATATACCGTAACCGTACCAATATTGTAGTGAATCACAATTTGAATTAACGGATTCGGGTAACAGTTGAATGGTAAATCCATTTTCAATCCAAGTATCATAACAGCCAATGTTTGCCGGCGGTGGACTATCGAATACAATGGTTATTTCATCAGCTAAACAACTCAAACAAAAACAGGAGAACAGGCAACTGAAAAATAGGTTATACAGTGTCTTGAAATTCATGGTCAAATATTTAATTATGTTCGCTAATATAATAAATATTTTAAAATTGGTATATTTACAACCATGGCATACGACGAATATTTAGCCGACCGTGTTAGGCAGCAACTAACAGAAAGAAAAGCCAACCTTACAGAAAAAAAAATGATGGGTGGCTTACTATTTATGGTGAATGACAAAATGTGTATTGGTGTAGATGTTGACCGGACAACCAAAACAGACCGGTTAATGGTTAGAGTTGGACCTGATTATTACGAGGAAGCCCTTGAACAAAAAGGGGTAAAAAATATGGATTTCACCGGCAAACCGATGAAGGGTTTTGTATTTGTAAGCCCCGATGGTTTTGATTCCGATGATGAATTAAGCCATTGGGTCGATCGGGCAATGGCATACAATCCTTTTGCGAAAAAAAGCAAAAGGAGAAGTAAAAGAAACCGTTAAAATAAGATGAAGGCACATAATTAATAAAAAGTTCTTTCAGGTAAGAACTCACTTTTAACCCAACTACTATCATTCAAATACACCATTTCAAATTCTTTTTTATCGGTGGCGTACATAGTAATATAATCCGATGTTCCATTTTCGGCGGGTTGGTAAACCATTCTAACTTTTTGTGAAGTGAGCGTTGATTTTGAAGCCGGCAAAAATGTATTCGGCTTCCATACATTATCTTCTAAATAAAAAAACTCATAAGCACCGCTTGTGGTTGAATATACAAACAAACCCGGCAAAGTAACCGAAGTACCCGATAAAAATTGCATTCGAAAATCGCGCCCCTTTATAGATAATTTGGGCGAAGCAATAGACGTTTCTTTTTTCCATTGATCGTTTTCTCCGTAATAAATACTTAAGTTACCTGTAGTGGTAGAGTAAGTAAACAATCCACCATAATGCGAATCGGTCGCTTCAAAATATTGAACCCGCTTATCATCGCTTTGGGCAAGGCAAACAAAAAACAAACACGACAAAAAGAGGCTTGAAAAACATTGTAAAAAATTCATTGTATAATTTTATTTATGTTCTGGCAATTAATATTAACTGCCAGGAACCAAGAAATAAAAAAGAAAATTAACGAATGAACAGCTACGAGGATTGGTCAATGTTCTTTCTACTTTAATAGAACTGCCCAAATGTAGTGTATATTTATGAAGCATTCTTTTGTTTAAATGAATTTATTTTTAATATATTGTTCAAAAAATGGTTCTGGTTTTGGTAATTCTTGCATTTTTTTGGCTTTAGTCTTTTTGTTTTAGGTCGCAAAAATTGCGACTTCTACCTGAATATGGTAGAAATTTGTTAAAGTGCTGGATACTTTGCTGCTTTGATGTGCGGCTGTTTTGTATCTTTTTACAAAGCACCGAAGTTTGCAAACTAGCCCCGATTGCAGCGGTTATGCCATTTTGCAAGGCTTTTGCAGCGCAGGCAAATGGCATTTGAGCGGAAAGCGGGACGGGTGTTATTGTAATGCTAAAAAGTTTCGCTTCAAAAAAAAATTATTGCAAATGTGTCAACTACTTTATGGTTTAAATAAATTTGTATAGAAACAATTTTGTTTGATTAATGCAATGCTGCCCGCAAGGGTAAAGCCGCCATTACTTCGGCTTCAAGGTCAACCAACTCATGCAAGCGTTGGTAAATATCGGTTTCATCAAAATAATTGAAGAGCAGTTTTACAAAGATGTTCCCATGCTTGGCTTCACTTGCCCAAAGCATATGATAAAATTGTTTGAGGTCTTTATCATCTAACGCTTCATAAATTAATTGAAAACGCTCTGCACCGCGACATTCAATTACAGAGGCTAACAACATCCTATCCATAAAACGTTGGTCTCTTCCATTGCGGCAGGCATTTACTAAATTGGTTACGTAATCGTCTTTTTCCATAGCAGCAGGTAAAGCAATACCGCGCTTTTCCATCAGTTGATAAACCTGTTGAAAATGCTCAAGCTCTTCAATAGCCGTTTCAATTAGTTCGGGTATAATTTCTTTTCTATCCGGATATTTGGCGATTAAACCCATTGCCATAGCTGAAGCTTTGCGCTCGCAATTGGCGTGGTCAATCAAAAATTCGTTAAAATTGTTGAGTACGGCTTGCACCCATTCGGGCGAAGAAGTATACCGTAAGGCAATGCTTAAATTCAAAATTAAATATTTTTAGAATAGCAAATATCGTAATTATACAAGTTGTTTTATAGTATGCCGGAAAATTATTTAAAAAACATGTAATGAGAATATACGGCGCTCACAAAAATTACCGTTAATTAATTATATATTGCTCGAAATTATATTAGGAATACAAAGAACTAACCTTATTTGTTAGCCCGGGTATCCCACAAAAAAATAGCCATATTTAATAAATATACAAAATCTAAATATGAAAAATGCGATACTAATAATTGCTTTATTCGGTTGCTTTATACTGTCGTCCTCTTTTGTGTATGCGCAAGAGGAGGCTTCTGAAAAGGCATACAAAACCGAAGTAGGGCTAAATGTTTCTAACTTTGTAAAAAGCTTTTTAAGTTTAAACACACAAACTATACAGGCATCGCCTTATTTTGTGGTGGTGAAACACAAAAGTTTGCGATTTCATTTGGGTTTACAAGCCAACGACGGGCAAAACTTTTTTGATGACACCAATAATATTTCCAATAATAGAAATATATTGTTTGATTTTAAAGCGGGTTTTGAAAGGCGGGAAATGGTCGCTAAAAAATGGATTTTTCATTATGGTCTTGATTTGGTGGGCAACTACGGCTATAACCGGTTAACCACTATTACCGCTATTGATCAAATTAAAAATACTACCGAAGCCGCTTATGCAGGATTAAGCCCCTTTTTGGGTTTACAATTTAAAATTAACCATCGGTTAAAAGTATTAACCGAAGCGAATTGGGTAATTGCTTATGGTCGATCTACTGAAAAAACAGAATCTGCTGTTTTTGCTGATGATTTAAACCAAACCAACATCTCTAATTTTGCATTTACCGAGCTCAACCCACCTATTGACTTATATTTAATTTTCCAATTTTAAAGAACGGTAATGAAGAAATTTTTTGTTGCCGTACTTTGTGGTATAACTGTTTTTGTGCAAGCCCAAAGCACCAAAAAAACGGAAGTAGGGTTTAATGCAAGTCCTTTATTAAGTACTTTTATTAGCATTGGTGGAACACGAATTATCAATCCACCAATGGCGTTCACATGGAAACGGGTAAGAGAAAACGGGCGTGCCCTTCGGATGGGTTTAGGCTTTAATTTACGATCAGAAACGGGCTTTATTGAACCGAATACCAATAAGTTTTACTTTCATCTTGGCTTTGAAAGGCGAAGAGATATTACGGACAAATGGAAGTACTATTGGGGCGGAGATATTTTGTTTAATCGTGAAAACAGCTTTATTCAACGCTCTTTAATAGACGATGGTGTTGGATTAGGTCCGGTTTTAGGCTTATTTTATGTGTTTAATGAAAAAATCTCTTTATCAACAGAAAGTAGTATGTATTTGATGTTTGGAGATGAAGCCTCTTTTAACTTTATTCCGCCTACTTCTATATACTTTAATGTGCAATTTAAAAAACGAAAGCGCAAACAAAGAAGAAAGCGCATTGCTGAACAATTTGCTGACTAGTGTTAAATTATTAAATAATAAGACATTTCATAAAATTTTATGCTAATTTTAATCGTTTAAAAGAGGAATTTATCTAAAAAAATATTAAGAGCTTATGAAAAAAATAGCGTCGTATGCCAGTTTGCTCATCGTACTTTCTGTAATTATACACAGTTGTACTTTAGTTGAATTGCCCGATACGGTTCATCATTTAAAATTAAATTTACCTGATGAGCCTTATAATTACTCGAATGCTGAGTTTCCAACACATTTTAATGCTAAACTATCAAAAGATAATACGCCTGTACAAAATTTGTTAAATGATAACAGTGCAACCTTAGGTAGGGTGTTATTTTATGATACGCGATTATCTATTAACAATAAAGTAGCTTGTGCCGGTTGTCACTTTCAAGAAAAAGCCTTTAGTGATGTTACCGCTTTAAGCGAAGGATTTGAAGGAGCCAAAACCGGAAGAAACTCGATGCCTATTTTTAATAACCGTTTTATGGAAGGTTTTTTTTGGGATAATGAAGAAACTGAATTAGAGAAACAAGTAGTGATGCCGGTTAAAGACCATATTGAAATGGGCTTAGAAGATGAGGTACATTTAGTAAACAAATTGGAGAAGACCGATTTTTATGCCGACCTGTTCGAAAAAGCCTATGGTTCGCCAGAAATAACCATGGATAAAATTCAGAAAGCGATGGCTCAATTTGTTCGGTCTATTGTTTCTACGTCCTCAAAATATGATGCAGCTTATAAAAATGATTTTGCCAACTTTACTACTTTAGAAAGAAAAGGGATGTCTATATTTTTTAAGGCACAGTGTAATACATGTCATGCTTTAGAAACCGATTTTGAAGCCTTACGAAAGTCTTTTACACACGATGAACTGTTTAATATAAATGGCAGACCAGCAGATGGTGGATTCTTCAATGGTGATTTCCCTCCTGGTAATCCTGGTAATCCTGGTTTTCCTAATGGCATTCAAAATCATAATGAAACATTGGCTAACATTGGTTTAGAACAAAATTATGATGATAAAGGAGTTGGTGCTTTAACCGGTAATTCTGCAGATAATGGCAAGTTTAAAATTCCTTCTATCCGAAATATTATGCTTACGGCACCCTATATGCACGATGGTAGATTTGAAACCATAGACGAGGTGTTAGACCATTATAATAAAGCCTTAGTGCAACATCCGAATTTAGATTTTAGACTGCGTGTGGGTGGCAACAATTATGAAGATGCCACGCCAAACGGGAGCTTTGGCGATCCGATTAAATTCGATTTTTCTGACCAAGACAAAACAGCATTAAAAGCTTTTTTCCATACGCTTACAGATAATAGTTTAACAACCGATCCTAAATATTCAAACCCCTTTAATTAAATAAAATTGACGATATGCCTTAGGGCTTTACATACTTCTAAACATATGAAGCCTTGTGACAGATTTAAGTTGCGGGGCTTTTTTGTTTGTAGTGCGGGTTAAAATTTTATAGTTGATTTGTTTACATTAGCTTTAAGCTCAATTATCTTTACGGCTTAATTTTAACTAACAACAAAGTATAATAATCATACACTTATCATGAAATATACATTTTTTTTCATCAGTATACTCTTAATTTTTAATGCTTGTAAAAAACCGCAAGCACCCATTTTTATAGGGATCAACAATTTAAAAATTGGTAAGATACAAGACGGACAATTAATGCTAACTGCTGATGCACACTGTCATAACCCTAATGCCATGAAAGGTAAACTAACAGGCACAGATTTAGATATTTCTATTAAAGGTAAAAGTGCCGGTGTAGTCAATCAAACGGAATTGGTGAAAATACCCGCAAATGCCGATTTTATTATTCCTTTAGAAGCACGTTTGTCTTCCAGCTTTTTATCAAAAAATTTGTTGGGTGGTGTTCTTTCTTTTTTGCAAGATGGTAAAGTGCCTGTTCATATACAAGGCGATGTAACAATTAAGATAGTAGAAATTCCGCTAAAAATTCCAGTTGATCATACTGATGAAATTAGCTTAAAAGACCTGCTATAATAACTTAAAAATAGACTTCTTTTTTAGTAGGCAAAATACAGTTGTTAAACCAAAAAGATTCAACGTTTTTTAAATTATCTACAAAAGTAAAAAAGTCGAGATCTTTGGTAATAAAAGCATTGGCATGTAATTTATAGCATTTAGAAACATCCGTGTCGCATTCGCTAGTCGACATAACAATAATAGGAATCATTGCCAAATTATCATCAGATTTAATGGCTTGCAGCACACCGAAACCATCAACACGCGGCAAGTTTAAATCTAAAAAAACAACATCCGGTGTTTTGGCATCTTCATACTCCCCTTCTTTTTTTAAATACTTTATCCCTTCCAACCCATCAGACACATGGTTGTAATTTGTTAAAGTATCTAATTGGTCTATAGCTGATTTGGTTAATGAAACATCAGCGAAATTATCTTCAATTTGTAATATTTCAATTGCTCTCATTGATTAATACACATTTTTAGTTAATAATTTTTATTTGGTGAGGCAATATTATATTACGCGCAAAGCTTAAAAAGGTTGCTGAACAACCTATTCAGAAAGTTATTTTGCCAACAAACATTGTTCATACAGCTTAAAATATCTATATATTCTTGTACCTTTATAACGCAATTTTTCTTAAAAAATGAAAATAACCAGTATTGACATACAAGAGTTTCGGCAGTTTAAAAACTTTAAATTGGATTTGACTTATCCTAAAGGACACGAGAAGGCAGGTGAACCATTAGATAAAGTTTGTATAATTGGGCAGAGTGG
>CALHDG010000056.1 GCA_938023075.1 uncultured Chitinophagales bacterium | reverse complement strand
TTGTACCGGCTTTGCCTCAGGTAGCTACAGTTGCGGTGCCAATGCGGCTAAGCAAGGACAAAATCCAGCTTTACATTATGGTGTAAATATTTATCCAAACCCAACGAGCGGTCTATTTGATGTGAATTGTGTAGATTGTATTTCGCAACCACAGCGCGCAACGATTTATCGTTTAGATGGCAGCATAGTACAAAGCAGAACGACCGGCATAGCAGCCGATGTTTACAACGAGCGTTTTGATTTGAGCGATGAGGCTTCGGGTGTTTACTTAATTAAATTACAATATGCTGATGCAAGCTTCAAGTACTACAAAGTAGTGAAGGAGTAGGTATGGTGTATTGATAAAAGATAGTTTCAAATCCCTCTGTTGGTTAGTCCGGCAGAGGGATTTTTTTGTTGTGAATCCATACTAAAGTGTGGTAACTACGAGCGAGCGAAGTTGGCTGTTTAGCCCTGATAGGAGCGGTTATTCCATTTGCTGAAGAAGGGCATTTTGAAGCGTTTGCCAAATGGGATTTGAGCGGATAGCAGGACAAAAGTTTATACGAGTTTCTACAGTTTCGCTTCTAAGAAAATATTAATAAATTTGTAGTCTAATAAGTTACTTATTTATGGCAGATCAAACTGTACAATATACCGAAGCGGAAATTAAATCGTTGGACTGGAGAGAGCATATTCGATTGAGACCGGGTATGTACATTGGTAAAACGGGAGATGGTTCTTCGCAGGACGATGGTATTTATATTTTAGTAAAAGAAATTATTGACAACTCCATTGATGAATATGTGATGGGTTTTGGTAAGAAAATTGAAATTAAAATTAGCGATACTGAAGTTTCGGTTAGGGACTATGGACGCGGCATTCCACTGGGCAAAGTTGTTGATTGTGTTTCTAAAATTAATACCGGTGGAAAGTACGACTCAAAGGCGTTTAAAAAATCCGTAGGTTTAAATGGGGTAGGGACCAAGGCTGTAAACGCCTTATCTAATTATTTTAGAGTTGAGTCGATTAGGGATAAACGAAAAAAGGTAGTGGAGTTTGAACAAGGCAATCTTCAAAAAAATTATAACATACAAAAAACTGATGAGGTAAACGGAACCTACTTTCACTTTAAACCGGATGAAAGCATCTTTAAAAAATATAAGTTTTTACCTGATTTTTTAAATGATCAGATTTGGAACTATGCTTATTTAAACGCAGGCTTGAGTTTGTATTTGAATGATAAACGATATTACTCCAAAAATGGTTTATTCGATTTACTTGCTAACAAAACCAATGAAGATGAAATTCGCTACCCCATTATTCATTTAAGTGGAGAAGATATTGAATTTGCTATAACGCATACCAACGAATATGGTGAAACATATTACAGTTTTGTTAATGGTCAATATACCATTCAAGGAGGTTCGCATTTGGCGGCTTTTCGGGAAGCGATAGTGAAGGGATGCAGAGAGCACTTTAAAAAAGATTATGATGCAAAGGATATTAGAGCTTCTATAGCTGGAGCGATTAGTGTGAGAATTGAAGAACCTGTTTTTGAATCACAAACTAAAACAAAGCTGGGTTCTTCGCATATGGCACCAGGTGGTCAAACGGTTAGAGGTTACATAGTTGATTTTGTTAGCCGTTCAATTGATAATTATCTGCACGAAAATAAAACGATTGCTGAAGCGATACAAAAAAGAATTTTGCAATCGGAAAAAGAGCGGACAGAGTTGGCAGGCATTAAAAAATTAGCCAATCAACGTGCAAAGAAAGCCAACTTACATAACAGAAAATTAAGAGATTGCAGAGTTCATTTTACACAAAAGAATAAAGAACGACATCCTGAAACCACCATATTTATAACAGAGGGAGATTCGGCAAGTGGCTCCATAACCAAAGCCAGAGATGTGGAAACGCAGGCGGTTTTTTCATTACGTGGAAAGCCGCTCAACTGCTTCAATAAAACAAAAAAAATAGTCTACGAAAATGAAGAACTGAATTTGTTGCAGCATGCGTTAAATATTGAAGATGATTTAGATGAGCTACGCTACAACAATGTAATTTTAGCAACCGATGCTGATGTGGATGGAATGCATATTCGCCTATTAATTATGACTTTCTTTTTACAGTTTTTTCCGGATTTGGTAAGAAAAGGGCATCTGAAAATTTTAGAAACACCCCTCTTTAGAGTGCGCAACAAAAAGAAAACGATTTACTGTTATTCGGAAAAAGAAAAACAACAAGCCATAAAAGAATTGGGTGGCAAAACCGAAATTACCCGCTTTAAAGGTCTAGGCGAAATATCACCCCATGAATTTGAAGGCTTTATTGGAGAAGATATTCGTTTGCAACAAGTGATGGTTAAAAAAGAGATGACTATTAAAGAATTATTGACTTACTATATGGGAAGCAATACACCAGAACGTCAAAAATTTATTGTGAATAACTTAAGAGTAGAAGAGGATGTAGTAGATGAAAATTTTAAAGACCCAATAGAAAATGACTCGCAAGAAGCAGAGGCTGCCTAATTGAAAAATATGTATGACAAAAAAATATGGTACGAAAGTTGTAACCTAAGTAGTAGTTATTAAGTAAATACACTTCATCATTTGATTTGATCTTCAATTAATCCGCACTTACAGAAGATCATGTTTTATGTATAAATAATACATTAACAAATTATAAATATTCATGCAATCCAAAACTATACTTGCCACATTGGTTGTGGCAGCAGCGTTGTTATTATCGCACCTTTGCTATGCAAACATCGACATTAGCGAACCAAGTGGTTTTTATGACCAAGCCTTTCAGCTAACTATTAACGCTACCGAGTCTTCTACCATATTTTATACAACTGATGGTTCCGATCCTTCAACTTCTTTCACCCGTATTTTACACAATCCCTCTGACAACATATTAATTAATCAAACAACAGTTATTAGGGTTTGGGCTATTGCCGGCACAACTTTAGCAAAAAAATCAGCCAGTTTTATTTTTTTAGATCAGGTGTTACAACAAAACAACGTAGATGTAATCAGTGAGTTGAACTATCCTGCTGTTTGGGGTACTGGAATAACCAATCTTTTTGATCCAAACTCAACTGGATATAATCCTCAATATCTGTCAGTTACACAAAATGCCGATTATGAAATGGATACTGAAGTGTTGAGTAACCCGAATTATAGTGATCAGCTTATTGACGGTTTCTCTCAAATTCCAACACTATCAATTATTACAGATAAAGCTAATTTATTTGACGTAAATACTGGTATTTATAACCATACATTTGAAGATGAAACGGTGCCAGCTTCTGTTGAAATGATTAATACCGATGGAACAACTGCTTTTTGTATAGAGGCTGGTTTAAGTATTGCAGGGGAAGCAGTTAGTCGGAGATATGACTACTATAAGCACAGCTTGCAATTAACTTTTGAGGAACAATATGGAGATGGGGCATTAGATTATGCACTCTTTGGAGCAGAGGCTGCTCAATCTTATAAAGCATTGAAATTACGAATGATCGAACATTGTTCACCACACGATTGGGACAGAGGCAGAAGGCAAAAAACCCAGTTTCACAAAGATCAATGGACCAGAAATTTGTATCGTTCAATGGGTCATCTTTCTCCGCATAGCCAATTTGTTCATGTGTTTTTAAATGGTTTATATTGGGGAATGTATGATTTATGTGAAATACCCAATGCCGATTTTATGGCATCTTACCAAAACGGAAATGCGCAAGATTATGATGTGATGAGTGAAAACGGTTTAGTTGCGGGCGACACACTTAACTATAAACATTTGTACCATGTTGCCAGAGATGTAGAAATGGATACGATCTATAATTTTCCTTACCACAATACCTTTATTCCTGTTCAAGAAAGTTTAAATGATATGTATGAAGAAATTAAGAATGCGTTAGATGTGAATGCGTTTATTGATTATTTTTTATTAAATGCTTTATTGGTTAATACCGATTGGGGAGCAAACAATTGGTATGCTGCCAAGAAAAAAGAAGCCGGTGGATTATGGCAGTTTTTTCCTTGGGATGCAGAATTTGCGCTAAACGATTCACCAATTTATACCAGTAGGATATTTCATTCTTCAGATGCCTACCATCCTAACGAATTGGATAAATTATTGCGAGGTGCAGAACAATATCAAAGAGCCTTTGGCGATAGAGTTCAATGCAATTGTATTGAAGAAGATGGTGTATTGCATGCTAATAATTTGTTGAGTACTTATGATGAATTAGAACGATCCATTAACAAAGCTAGCTTATTAGAATTAGCTCGATGGGGGGATGTTAGAGAAAATCTGATAGATTATAATACCCACGTGTTGGCTGAAAAGACGAAATATTTGAATGAAATAATACCAGAACTTTTTGATGCAGAGAGAGGATTGTTGTATTATTTGCGCTATGGTGAGAATAATTATTACCCCAAATTTATTGGTGCCCCAAAGTTAAGTAAGCTTGGTGGGGATGTGCCGGTTGGCTATCAGCTGAGCTTAACAAACCCCAATGCAGTGGGTGAAATTTATTATACTTTAGATGGAAGCGACCCGGCAGAGCCTAATAATTCAGCCTCTCAGCTATATACCGAACCAATTGCCATTAACTATAATGCCACTATAAGTGCACGGGTTTTTGTAGATGAATACGCACATGGAATTGCCTATAGAGATACGATTTTTAATCATTGGTCTGCCATGTGCCCGCGTAAGTTTAATACTGGTATCGTATATGATAATTATGTTAGCATTGATGAGGTTATGGCTGAAGATGGGCTTGACAATATTTGTATCAACATGTATTCAGGAGTTAATCCGAAAGATTTTATTTTGGAATTTTCTGACCCCATTACTACCCTTAATGGTATGGTTGACTTACAAATTTATGATTTAACCGGTAATGCATTAATTAATACTAGACTCGATTTAGGCTTGCAAAATTTTTACACCCTTAGCTTAAGTAGTGGCATTTATTTGTATACGCTTTCTGTTGATCAGGCTGAAATATTGAATGGAAAAATTGTGAAAAATTAATGACCGGAGGTTGATTGTTGTTTTATCGTGAATTGGTGAAAATTGATATCGGACAAAATTTGATGCTTAACCCACTTGTTGAATTATGGAATTTAGTTGTTTTCTTGTTCAACTTCGCTTGGTAGCTCGGTAGAATTGTAATAGCTGCGTTTTAAGGTATGTGTAACGTGCGACGCAAAACTTTTTTCTTCAATTAAAATAGTTGCCATACCATCCATACCTAATTGTACTAAAGGTTTTAGGTTGCCATAATTATTAATGTCTAAACGCATCAAAAAATTACCATTTTCATTGGGCGATTTACTTAGCACAGCAACCTCTCCTTCCATTACACCCCATTCAAAATGAGGGAAAGAGGTAATTTTTAAAGCTGCTTTTTGCCCTTCTTTAAACTTTCCAATAGCTTGTGGTGGCACTTCGCCTTGTGCATAATAGGCTCGTAAGTCGTTTCGAATTTTTAATAAAATTTGCCCACTCTTTAATTCCCTTTCACCTTCAAACAAATAAGCGACCTTGCCACTTTTCTCCGCTACCAAAGTCAACTTTCCATCCACAACTGTATAATCTCCAAAATTATACGCTAACTGATTTTCTGCTAATTTTAAATCAGTATCTACTATTTGATAAGCACTGTTGTATTCGCTTCTAATAGTTTGAATTTCTTTATTCTTTCGATTAATTTTAGATTGAATGACCTCTATTTCTGAGGCTTTAGTATTGATTAAGGTTTTATATGATCGCATTTTGGTTTGCAAGGCATCAAAGGCATGTACTTTTTCCTTTTCTGCAGTTTGATAATCAATTTTGGCTATTGCACCGGCTTCATATGCTTGTTTTTTGACTTTATATATTTTAAGATTGCTTAAATATACATTTTGCAGTGCATCGCATTCCGTATTACGTTGGTCTTTTAAATCATTGATCTCCTTTTGAATGGCATCTATTTCATTTTCTAAAATGGTTGTTTCTGATCTTAATAAATTCACTTGATCTTGAAAAACCTGTGCTTCTGATGTGTTTTGCAAATCTAAATTGACTTTGCCCTTTTCTATTTGTTGAATTAAATTAGTTATTTGAGGCGCGCCAATACTGATTAGTGGATCACCTTTCTTAACCATATCATTTACCTTCACAAATTTCTGATCAACATATACATTATAAGGAAATCGAATCACTTCTTCTTTACCTTCATTTTTAATAATGACGGGCACATTTATTTCAGTCGGAAAGTGAATCATAAAGCTCAAAAATAACAGCATGCCCACAATTAGTAGTGAACCATAAATTAAAACACGCAAAGCATTTTTACGCACATCCGCCAAGGGCACATCCGATTCAAAATACATATTACTGTATTGTTGTGGTTCTAAATCTTTAAAATGATCAATTGGAGTATGGTTGTTATTCATTAGTTATCATTTAAAAATTAACATAAGTATTCAAAAAGCTCGCATAAATCCCATCTAACTCCATCAACTCAAAATGCGTACCTGCTTCGGCAATCTTACCTTCATCTATTACTAAAATTCGATCAGAATTTTTTAAGGTATGAACCCGGTGCGCAATCGAAATAATCGTTTTATCACGATAGGTTTCATTAATGGCTTCTATAATTTTCTTTTCGGTTTCTACATCTAACTGACTACTGGCTTCATCTAAAATGATCACCTCAGGATTGGCAATGAACAAACGGGCAAAACCAATTTTTAATTTTTGCCCACCGGATAAACCAGCTCCGACATTGCCAATCATTTGATTATAACCGAGATGCAAGGTTTTTACATAATCATGCAAATCAGCTTTTTTGGCGGCAATAATTACCTCTTCGATACTGGCAGATGGATTGGCAAATAAAATATTTTCTTTAATAGTGCCGTTAAACAAATAAATGTCTTGTGGAAACAAAAACACCTTTCGGCGTAAAGCACTTACATCAAACTCCCTTAACTCTGTATCATTAATTAATATATTACCTTTGTAATGATCGTAAAAATTAACCATCAGTTTCACTAAGGTAGATTTACCGGCACCATTTCTACCTACGATACCAATTTTTTCGCCAGCTTCAATAGTTAGATTTAAACCGTTTAAAATATGTTTAGGTTGTTGTTCATTATATTTAAAATAAATCTCTTCAAAAGTTAAGCGATTAATTTTAGGTACTTGCAGCCTATTCATTTCAATTTCGGGTTCTTCAATTAGTACATCATTAATTCGATCTAATGATACTTTAAGGCTGGTTAAACTCTTCCATAAAATAGATACACTATTCAGCGCATTCATAATAATCATAAAAATAGTGATGAAGGCAAGATACTCTCCTAAAGAAATTTCTTTATTAAAAACCAGATAAGCACCAAACCAATAAATAGCTACCTGACTGAAGTAATACACGCTATATTGAAAAGAAGATAAATTGATTTCTGTTGTTTCGGCATCTAACACTACATTTAAATTTCGTTTGTATTCATTGCGCCATTTCCAATATTTGTCGCGTTCCACACCTAATAATTTTACTGATTTAATGCCCAACAAAGCATCTAAAAATTTGCCTAATACGCCAGCATCTTTATAAAATATTTTATCTAATAAATGAATAATAATAGGTGTGAAATATAAAGTGAGTAACAAGTAAATGCTGGAAAAGATTAACGCAAGGAAACCCAATTTTACATTGAAGAAAAACAGTAAAGGGATGTAACCAAGTATAAATAATAAGTCTACCGCATTTTTTACCAATACCGGATTTGCCAATTGCCGAATACGCAAATTAAGCCGAAAACGCGCCATAAAATCTTCGCGTTTATGGTTATCGTAATAGCTTTGTTTTAGGCGGATGAAGTGTTGAAAAAAGCGGCTAAAAAACTCCAACTCAAAACCCACTTTACTTTGCACCAGTAAAATGTTACGTACATAAAGCAATAATATTTGCAATAAAAATACTCCAATTAATCCACCCAGAATGCCGTAGAGTAATTTGATGTTTGAATTGACCAACACACTATCTACAATAGTTTTGGTAAAAAAGGGTAAAGCCAAACCCAATAGTTGTAGTATAAAGGTAGCCAATAATATTTCAAAAATTACTTTCTTAAATGGCTGAATAGCAGGCTGGTAAAATTGGCTATACAACGATTTTTTTTTCTGTCGGAAATGCTGCACCAAGTCTTCCATATCTTTGTTTTTGAAAATATCAGGACCTGGTTTCAACACTAGTACAATGCCATTCCATTTCTTTTCAAAAATTACTCTTGGTATTTTATCTTTTCCAAAAGCGGTGTCAGCTACCCAAACGTGGTTTTTAGTTGCCTTGTACACAACAATAAAATGATTACCTTCGTAATGGGCAATACAAGGCAAAGTAATTTCTAAAAAATATTTGTATTCTATTTGATAAGCCTCTGGCGTAAAACCACATTGCTCGGCTGCATCGGACTACATTTGCAAATTGGTGCCTTGCTTACTTACATTGCATACTCTTGTCAACACCTCTGATATGTTATAGTAGCCATAATGCTTAAAAATCATGGCAAGGCAAGTGGTGCCGCATTCCATCATGCCGGCTTGTTTAATAAAGGGAAATGGTTTTTTCAAAGGGAGAACTTTATTTTGTTGCTTCTTATTTGATTGAATAAATTAATATGTTTATAGTTTCTAATTCAAAGGTAGGTGATTTTTGTTAGATGCGAAAGAGCACTTGTTCTTAAATCTATTTTAAAATGAAGTGGAAACCCATGGTTGATTGTATACCTTCCACTTCAAGTTTTAAAATGTTACTGAATTAATCTAAAATTCAACTAATTCAATTGGACCACCTTCAACAGTGTTCAAATTTTTAATTGCGCTCATAATTAAAAATAATTAAAAGGTTATGCCTACTCGCTTTGTTCGTCTCGAAAGACAGGATTTTCGGCTGCTTCCTGAATTGGATGAATTCTTAAATTCTTCATCAAAAGTAAAAGCAATAAATAAAGTATTCATGGACAAAAAACAGCAATTTTCTTGCGAAAATAATTCATATGATTAATATAATATGTTTGTAATTATATTAAAATGACAATATTAATGATGGTATTGGATAAAATATTTTCTTTGTTTTTTTAGACAAAAAGAATACTCCTAACATACCATAGGAATAATTCAAAAACAACTGTCAATTTTTACTTTTGAGATTTTCCGATCTACTTCATTAAAAATACTCGTCTTAGCACCACTAAGCCTGCGTTTTTTAACTTGTATATCAAAAAATCTCTTTGCTAAAATTTGAACATGTATTTTTTCATCATTCCATAGCGAAACAATAATTGACTAATCGATTGATATGAATGTATGAAAGATGAAGTTTCACAAACTTAGTATCTTAAGTTTCAATAGCAAATTAAGATATAAATATTTGATTTGATAGCAGATATTTTAGCTATATACTGCAAGTGTTAATATGAAATTAGTCACATTATCACACAAGTTTATAAAGGTGGTTGACACTTTAGTAGCGGTCGTAACTTTTGCGACCAATTTTTGTGCTGGCACAAAACAAATTCATGATTTCTAAAATTACCTTTAAGTTAAAGCCTGTGTGCTATTAAACAGTAATTGAGTCTTAGGCATTTTAGGGTCGCAAAAATTGCGCCCCCTATGGTCAAACTGCTTTGTATATTGTTACATACTCTTAAAAAAAAGACTGGAAAAATTGAGTAAAAAATGTCAACTACTTTATTGTTTAGATAAACTTGTCCATTATCATCATAACAAATAAAACATTATGGAAAGGGAAGTAAACTCAAAAAACTAATCAATGTTCCTAAATAAGTTTGCTTTAGAAAGAAATACATCTATATTACGTACTAACACAAAAAAAATTATTTTAAACTCCTTAAGAGAAGAGCTTTAATATAAAGAGCATTAATAAATTAAATAATTTGAAAAAAATAAATGTTAATTGATGTAGAAAAGAGCAGCTATTCAGGCTCAATTTCTATTAATATAATTACGTTGTTTCTCATCTAAAATATCTTTTGTTGTTTATCAAATTTAAGTGATTTTTATGAAAGTTGCATAATTAATATTCACATAAGCCGGTATTTATAAGGATTTTAGCAACTTTAATATATTTTAACTTTAAAAAGTTAATGCTGTTGAATCAGAGGTTTAAAATCTGCCATAATTTTATTAAAAACACCATAACAAGCAACGCCTTAAAAAGAAAAAAGTAGCTCCACGAGCTACTTTTTCTTTGACCGAATCAAGTGTACATATTTCCGGGCAACTCTATCTTACATATCTTTTTAAAAGTGGTCCACGACCACTTTTAAATTTCTTTACCAATGTACACTTCAATGGTAAAGCAGTTTCTTTGGTTGCAATCGAAAATTATGACGAAAAAATAAGTGGGGGATACGTGAAAATTGTAGAAACTAATTAGAAGTGTAAAATATTGTACAAATTAACAAATTTGTATCTTTCAAAATGCTTTTAAGGTTTATCTTTATGTAGTAGCTTAAAATGTATAGTACTATCTGGTAATGCTTTTAAAATAAAATGTGTTCCTTCAGGTTTTTTAATTGGCATGGTTGATAAAGCCTTAGAGGTTAAACCCTTTTTTGCTTTATCGCGTTCTTTCAATTCTGTTAACATTTCAATGTAGCGTTGTTGTATGCTATCTGCGTCCATAGTAATTTTTTGAGCATTTTTAGTCAACGAATCTTTCGATGAATCAAAACTGACCAAGCTGAGAGAAGAAAAAAGTATTATAATATACCATAAGTTTCTCATAAGGTAAAATTAAGATTTATAGTTAATATTTGAAAACTTATAAAGTTAATAAATGTTTTTTTATGTTAAATAGGTGTTTTATGAAATGGCGAAATGAGCAGCTTATTCAAAACGGCTCTTTTTTTCCGGCGTGAAATCTCAATTTTGGTTTGATCTTTTAATATTAAACAACCTCCATTTTGAGTAGAGTAATTTGCAATGTAAGCCAGGTTTACCAAATGCGACTGATGTGGTCTGATGAATTGTTGATCTTCAAGTTTTTCTTGATAATATTTTAATGTTTTTGAGGCAATGATTAAATCTTGTTGGTCTTTAACGTAAAATCTGGTGTAGTTGGAGTGTGCTTCTAATCGTATTATTTTGTTTACCGGCACTTTTGCTTTGTAAGATTTAAGCGGCAACCAAACGTGTTTATTAGATTTGTGCAAACATATTGTATCGTTTTGCATATTTTTTAATTTTAATTTAAATAAACGGAAGACGGTGGTTCGCCTTCCGTTTTAGTTTTGGAATGAACATGCTTATCCTATAAAGCAATAGTAATTTAAAAAAAAGGGCGATTTTTAGTTTTGGGGTTATTTTGGTTTAGGGAAATTTTTAAGCAATTGGGCATTTTATAAATGTGAGTGTTTAATGACACGACTACGTATGGATATTTTTATAGATTTAGGGGAACTTAAGGTGTTGGGCATGATTCAGTTTTTATATGGAAATTAAATGCAGATTGGGTAGAAAATCCTTTTTTTAGTTCAATTCGTTCACCGGCTATATAAGTAACGTTTGCCATTACATCCACATTAGAGGTAATTCTATTACCTGTCTGAATGGTGATATCCGTTTCATGATTGCTGATTATGGTCCTTTCTGGTAAACAGTCTGGGCAATTACCATCAGAATAAAGATATGGTACAACATTAGAATACAAGGTATCATTATTGCAAACTACTTTCATTCTAAATTCAAAAAGTATACAGGGCAAAAATAAACTTAAACTAAATTCATTAGCGTTTTTATTAGAAGTTGAATTTGATAGTTGAGTCTTTAAAGTTGGCACAGGCACTACCGTCCAAACATCTGGTGGGCAAAATATACCGAGTGGATCTGTAGGAACATTGTCTATCTCACCCGGAGTTGTATCATCAGGGTCTTGGTCAGAAATATTTAATTGTACACAATCGTCAATTCCTTTATATTCTAATATATAAAAATTTGCAGCACCCTTATAGTCCCACGTGTAACTTACAAAGCGATCATCTGTAATTTCAGTAATTAACAGCTCCGGTAAATCTTGGCAATCTAGTGTAAGAGAATCAGCATCTTCTTGACTAAACAGATTACTAATTACTAATAGATTAAATAAACATAGGTACAAAAATTTAAAAAAGTTCATATTTGGTTATTAATGTAATTATAGGATAAATACGTGTTTAAATAATGGGCATCTCGCTGTTTTTGCTTTACAAATATGAGGTATTTTGAGCTAAATAAAGAGATAAATATCGTAACTTTACAAAAATTAAATACACTTTATTATTTTGTAAGCAATTGATATTGTGTTATTTATGCTTATTTTTTGCAAAAATTTATTTATGTTTAAGGCATGTTTATTATCACGTTTTCTTCCCTAAATTATCTACTATCTATATTAAGATGAACAACTCAAAAAATTTCGTACATAATTTAGTAAGGTCGCTTACTTCATTGGAGAAAAGCTATGTAAAACGAAAAATAAAAAACAACGAAGTTCATTTACTTCAATTATTAGAAGATTTATATAAAACTGATGTATGCGATAATAAAGAACTCCAAAAAAAATTTAAAGGTAGAAAGTACATCAACAATCTAACCCAAAATAAAAATTACTTAAGGCAAAAGGTAATGGATAGTTTGATTCAATATAGTATACGGCATTCTGCAGAAATTGAAAAAAGAAACACGCTCAACACTATTACTATCCTAATAGAAAAGGGATTTTTAAAAAAGGCGAAAGACTTAATTGACAATACTTTACTAATTGCTAATAAATATGAAGATTATACCACTTGCTACGAATTATCGGTAATTATTCGAAAATTGTACAGCAGTAATGTATCCAATACTATAACTTCAGAAGAATTTAATACATACATTGAAAAACGGAAATACTATTTAAAACAATTGAACCGCTCTGAAAGCATCGCTAGTCTAAGCGATATACATTTATCTTCAATTCCAAATAAGGAAAAAATTGAAATGATTACTGCCTATTTAAAAGAAATAAATTTTTTTCATCAAAAAGCACTTCCACAAGATTATCCTTATGATGCTAAACGAATCTTTTTTTTTACCAAATCAGAATTAGCCCGTTTTGAAAATGATACAACAAGCAGAAATTTTTACATTCAGAAAATTTTTGAATTGTTTAAACAGTATCCTCATTTTATTGAGAACCATTTTTCTGTTTATCTGGTAGATTCCATCAATTATTTAAACAGCTTTTTAAGTACCGGCAATTATCAAAGTTTTTTTCAAGAACATCAAAAAATAATGAAGCAAATTGGTCAATACAAAAATAAAGATGTTTCGAAGGAGAGTTATTGGCTACATATTTTACAATTTCTATTTCCGCAAAACGCCTACAACAATAGTGAACAATTTGAAAAAGCACTTTCATTTGCAAAAGAATATCAACATTTTATAAACGTCAATAAAAAAGATTTATCTGAACACTTTATTGCAACTTCGGTTACACAAATTGCATTGGCTTATTTATATAACCAACAATTTGAAAAGGTATTGGATGTTATTGAACCATATGTAAAAATTAAAATATATGCACATCAATATACTTTCAGAATTTTGGAAATACTCAGTCATTATTGTTTAAAAAACGATATGTTGATGGAATATTTATTTAATTCGTTTATGTACTATTTAAAATCAACGAAAAAAAAGAGTCAAACAAAAGGCATTCTAACCTTAAAAAAAGCAATTTCAACAAAAAATTTAAAACCTATACACAACAGTACTTTTGAGTCCTTTTTTTATTTAAGTTGGGAAACCATACATCAAATAGAAAATAACATCTTTAAAAACTAAAAATCTCATATCTCGGTTCTGGCATCTCGACTCTGGCATCTGACATCTCGGCTCTGACTTCTAGCATCTGGCATCTAACTTCAAATCTAAATCCCTATCTTTGCGTACCAATTAAAAAAGATGTCAAAAGTTAAAGTAAGCTTGCCCAAAGGAATGCGCGATTTTGGACCAGAACAAGTTCAAAAACGCCAATATATTATCAATACCATTAAATCAGTTTTTGAGCTATATGGTTTTATGCCAATAGAAACACCGGTAATGGAAAACTTAACAACTTTGAATGGAAAAGGTGGTGAAGAAAGCGATAAGCTGTTGTTTAAAGTGTTAAATTCTGGAGATTATTTGAAGAAAGCAGAGCAACAGCATCTTGAAGAAAAAAACTATAAAAGCCTATTACCAAACATTAGTGAAAAAGGCTTACGCTATGATTTAACCGTACCGTTAGCGCGTTATGTGGTGATGCACCAAAATGAGCTTACATTTCCGTTTAAAAGATATCAAATACAACCGGTTTGGCGGGCAGACCGCCCACAAAAAGGACGTTACCGCGAGTTTTGGCAATGCGATGCGGATGTACTTGGGAGTGATAGTTTATTAAATGAAGTGGAGTTGATTCAAATTTTTGCTAAGGTGTTTAAGCAATTGGGTATTGAAATGAACATTCATTTAAACACACGGAAGTTATTAGTGGCTATGGTGGAGTTGAGTGGCAAACAAGATAAACTAACTTCGTTTACTGTTATTTTAGATAAGTTAGACAAAATAGGAATTGACAAAGTAATTGAACTGTTAAATGAAGCTGGTTTTAACGCAAAAACCTTTGACTTAGTAAAAGCTATTGCTAACAACTCGTCTGATTTTTTAAATAGCGAAGTTGCCAAACAGTTAGCGCAAACCGAAACAGGTAAAGTTGGTTTACAAGAGCTGAATAAAATATTAAGTTTAATAGATGATGAAACCAAGCAACAAGTGAAAATTGATGCTACTTTAGCAAGAGGTTTAGATTATTACACCGGTCCTATTTTTGAAATTAAAGCAGCAGGCTTTTCAGGTAGCCTTGGAAGCGGTGGCAGATACGATAATTTAACAGGTAATTTTGGTTTACCCGGCGTTTCAGGAGTAGGTATTTCTTTTGGATTAGATCGCATTTATGATGTAATGAAAGATCAAAACCTCTTTCCAACATCAAACACAAATATTACCCAAGTTTTGTTGATTAATTTTGATAAAGAAACCGAACAACAGGTTTTTCAATTAACCACTCAATTACGACAAACTGGTCTGAAAACCGAATTTTATCCAACGCAAGCCAAATTAAAAAAACAAATGAAATATGCGAATGATAAAAACATACCGTTCGTAATTTTGGCTGGCAGCCGCGAATTGGAAAGTGGAAAACTCACCCTAAAAAACATGCAAAATGGAGAACAACAAGAAGCCGATATCAAAACCATTATTTCGATTTTAAAAGATAGTATTGGCAATGAGTAAAAACCATACAATATCGTCTAATTTTTTAAGTATAGATGATGCGATGCATTTACTAAATAGACATACTCAATTAAACCTAGCGGAAGAAGCAACAAGTAAAATTAAAAACTGCCGTACCTATCTTGAAAAACGATTACAAAATACAGCCGAAACTTTTTATGGGATTAACACCGGTTTTGGATCGTTATGTAAAGTTAAAATACCTAATGATCAAATTGCTCAGTTACAAACTAACTTGGTACTTTCGCATGCGGTTGGTTTAGGTAATGAAATTCCTACAGAAATAGTACAATTAATGTTGATGTTAAAAGCCAAAAACATGGCTTATGGGCATAGCGGTGTGCGGTTAGAAACGGTTCAACGATTAATTGATATGTTTAACGCAAATGTATTGCCGGTTATTTATAAATATGGCTCATTAGGCGCCTCCGGCGATTTAGCTCCATTGGCACATTTAGCCTTGCCGTTAATTGGTGAGGGTTGGGTTAATTATCAAAATAACAAAATAAAGTCAGTAGATGTTTTACAACAACTCAACTGGAAACCACTTCAATTGGTGTCAAAAGAAGGCATTGCGCTTTTAAACGGAACACAATTTATGAGTGCTTATGGGGTTTGGTGTGTACATGAAGCTCATCATATTTCCCAATTGTCTGATTTAATTGCCGCGATAAGTATTGATGCTTATGGAGCATCTATTAAACCGTTTCATCATTTAATTCACTATGTTCGCAATCAATTTGGTCAAAAAGTGGTTGCCAAAAACATTCTATCCATTTTAAAAGATAGCGAGTTATCGGCAATGGACAAACCGCAAGTTCAAGATCCTTATTCTTTCAGATGTATTCCACAGGTACACGGTGCTAGTTTTGATGTATTCCATCAAGTACAACAAATAGTGGAAAATGAGATAAATGCCGTTACGGATAATCCATTGATCTTTCCTGATGAAGATTTAATTCTTTCAGGTGGAAATTTTCATGGGCAACCTTTAGCTTTACATCTCGATTTTTTGAAAATTGCGGTTGCCGAACTTGGGAATATTGCAGAAAGAAGAATTTTTAAACTCTTAAATGGACATCATGGTTTGCCCGAATTTTTAATTCATCAGCCCGGTTTGCATTCTGGTTTAATGATGCCACAATATGCTGCGGCAGCTTTAGTAAGTGCCAATAAGCAACTATGCAGCCCGGCTTCGGTAGATAGTATTACCTCTAGCAATGGACAAGAGGACCATGTTAGTATGGGGGCAAATGCTGCCACGCAATGTTATGATATTATTGAAAACGTTAAAAATATACTGGCAATTGAATTTTTGGTTGCCGCTCAAGCCCTGCATTTTAGAGAAAATGATCTTGGAAATAAGAAAAGTAGCCCGATAATTGCTAAAATAATAAACGATTATCGTAAAATTGTGTCTTTTAATACGCAAGATCGTCTTTTGCAAGAAGATATAGTAAAAACAACCCAATTCATCAGCAATTTACACATCAACCATATTTACTCGTGAATATAACTGTACAACCATTGATGGCTTCTGATAAAAGCATACATATTTTAATTAGCATAATAGCAATTGTTCTTTTATGCATATTGGCATTTAATATGCGCAAACCGGTAAATCCATATGCGCACGTTCCAAGAGCCATTTCAACAAAAGTACCCAACAAATTAATTGGTATTAAACAACCAATAAAAGAAAATACCCTGATTATGGGATCTGTTGAGGCAAAAAAAGAACGACAATTGCCGACCAAAGTGATGCAATCCGGTTTTCAATCGATAGAACCAACTAGTTGGGAGATTGAAGAACAACAACGCATTCAACAACAACAAAAAAAACAGCAACAGCAAAAAAAGCAACAACAAAAATCTTCGGTTGATTTTTCATTGTATGATAAAGAATATCAACAAAAATATGCTAAATGGAAACAAAAATATGGTGATATAGAAACGGTACCCGACTCTATCATTACGGCATATCCCAATGGATTTACTTTTCAAATTACCGATGCATATTCAAGGCGGTTTAATCCTGCTTCACTGGCTTTATTAAGCCGTTGCCGCCCGGTTGACGGTTTTGATATGCCGGTTGGAGCACCAAATGGAAACGGCTATTATATTGCTCAAATTTTTGGCAACAACAATCACCTTGGTGAAGATTGGAATGGGCACGGTGGCGGAAATAGTGACTTAGGCGATCCGGTTTATGCCATTGCCGACGGAGCGGTGTATTGGTCGAAAATGAATAAGGGCAGTTGGGGAAACATTGTGCGTATTATTCACAACATTGGCACTTATGAAAAACCTCGTTTTATTGAATCGTTATACGCACATTTAGATCAATTAATGGTAAGTGAAGGACAAGAAGTATTGCGTGGTCAGCAAATTGGTACTATTGGTGATGCTAACGGACATTTTCCAGCACATCTGCACCTTGAAATTCGTAAAAATATCAATACCCCCATTGGAAAGGCTTACACCAAAGATACACTAGGTTTTGGCTACGTTCGTCCATTGCCGTTTATAGAAAAAAGAAGACCATGGCTTTGGGATGACTAAAAAGTTGCCGATATAGTGCTTAAATTACTAAGTTTAGCTCGTCATTATACTATGTATACTTACTATACAAAGATATTCTCAGAGGGATGACGGCTTGGTAGCATAAAAGGCTACATATTAGTTAAGCTCTGTAGGAGCGATACCGCCCAAAGTTATTAAAAGTGTCGCTCCGCTGGAGCTTAATTAAATTGCTTAGCTACCAAGATGTAGCACTTCTAGTGCTTGCATTAAATAAATAACTTAAGTTTCGGTAGTAAAATAGTTGCTGTTCCAATGGAACCTGTTCCATTGTGTCAACAAAAGCATTGCCACTTTACTACAACAAGTGAACAGGTTCACTTGGATGATTTTATATTTTGAATTAAATTAACATTGAGTACTTCAATTTCTATAAATAATTTATATTCAAGTTATTATGAAATAAATACTACTACCGAAACTTAAATAAATAAAATACATTTTAATTACTATAAAAATATGCTGGTTTATTTAGTGCTTAATGCACTAGCTTTTAGCATCGAAGCGATCTGACCTCTGGCATCTCGGTTCTATAAACTACTAATTCTCTTGAGGAAAATCTGGATGATTGACAATGTCTTTAATTTGAGATAAATGCCGTTTAGCGTGGACTAACATAATTTTAATCACATCGCCAACCGGAAATTTATAGTGCTGAGAGCCAGGAACAGAAAAGATAACTTCATTCATATTCACTTTTTGCTGATCTACCAAATCAATTAAATTAAATATTTTGTTGGTAGATGGAATAAGTTTCGCTTTTAAATCACTCTTTCTTACGGTATTATTTGGCATAAACTGAGCAATTGAGCGGAATTTAAAACTAGAAGTTGGACTGATAATACCAGTATACAAACTACCCATAGCGCAAGACCGGAAAGGTTTATCTGGAGAACGAACCCCACTTTCAATAGCTCTGCCGGTTTCTTGCAAAGAGATGTCTAATAATGTATCATTATGTAACTTAATATGGCATAATTGCTGAGCAATAGCCCATTTTTCAGAATTTTCCTTCCAATTTAATTGAACTTCATTTAACGAATCTAAGTAAAATTTAAACTCATTTATAATGTTATTCAAATCATCTCTTAATGAATTTAAGAATTCTATATCATTGTGCAAACGAGACATAAGTGTATTCAATAGACTGATTCATTGCTATTGGTCACTAAAATTTTAATATAAACTACCCATAAGTTTATTAGTTAAGTCACTAATAGCTTAAATTGCATTTAATAAATAACAAGAATTGTGCAAAATGCTTTGATGAGATTTAAAAACCGTTTGATAATATATTTTAAATTAAGCAAAATCTTATGAATTAAAATGTCTTAAAACATTTACGATTACTGGCGTAAAAGCTTCTAATTTCCCTTCGTCATTTGGAGTTGACAACTCCTCAATAATAAGTTTCAAAAAATAATCTTGTTCTAATGCTATATTTTCTAAATCATCCACATAATTAAATAATACTAAATCAATAATCTGTTTTCTTTTATTTTCAAGTGCTTTTATTCTTAGGTTTAACGTACTAATTGTTGCTTGAGCTTCAGGAGTAGTATGTGTCATTTTACCATTTAATTGATAAACAATTTCTGACTCACATTTATTCATTAAAGGAGTCAGGGCAATGATCTTATTATCCTTTTTATGTCCGCAATGAAAAGGGGCTTCACAAGAGGCTATTATATTATTTTCAAAATCTAAAGTTAAATTGGCTCCCTCATTGGATTTTTGAGGAATAATATGTTCATTATGACTGTTTGTGTCATTTATTCTATTACAACAATAGGCACATAAAAAATATTGCTCCTTGAGACAAGCAGCTCTAATATCTACTCTTATCGACTCGCGACCTTCATTTAAATCTGAATACTTAAGCAACGGGTTCTCATTTTTAAAATTTGTTAGAGAAATCGGTTCAACTCCTTTATTGATTTTTCTCATTTGCTATATGCAATTTTTTAATCAACAATCTCGATTTAATCATTTCAATATGATTTTCTGGTAGGTGTTCATTTAAATTTTTCAGTAATTGATTGGCTTTGTTAATATTTTTTGAAGATATTGAATCTCTAAAATCATCAACAATTGCTTGAACCTCAACATTTCTAATATTTGTATCCATAGCTTCTAACAATACCTGATTAACATCTAAACCATATAATTGATTTACAGGAATTAGTAATTCATCGTTTAAGGAGTAACATTTTACATCCTTAAAATCACTTATCAAAAGAGGAGAATGAGTAGAATAAATAAATTGACATTTTGGAAAAGTTTCATTTAATCTTTTCACTAACTTCCTTTGCCATTTTGGGTGCATATGTAACTCTGCCTCATCAATTAAAATAATTCCTTCACCATTTAAAGGGTTAGTTAAACTTGGGTACTGAATAGAAAGTCGCCTGGCTATATCACCTACCATAGCCATTGTTAATTTTTCGCCTTGAGATAATTGCTCTAAATTTAGTTTTTTACCATTTTTATTTACTGCTAAATGCAATCTTGGTTTTCTTTCAACTCTAATATTGCTAAATTCAGGTAAAAAAGTAGATATGGCTTTCCTTACACAATCCAATTGTTTGTCGGCAACTTTGTTAACTTGCGCCAATATTTTAGAATCAGCTACATTTTTTGTTTTGAAAGAATCTAATAGTTTGATTTTATCTTCATTCTCTTCATCTTCTCGCTGCCTAAACCATTCAAAAAAAGTCCTATAATCAACTATGCCTTTTAAAGAATTATGATAACCGTCTAATTGTTCAAAATTATGCTTCGTTCGGATACGCAAGGGTATATCCAATACGCCTCTATTTGCATCATAATAAGTTAATACAGGAAATGAGGTAAAATCATTATTTGTATAATTGGTTCTGTAAATGTCAACCAACTTATTTAGCCCGTCCAAATTAGTACGTGTTCCGTTTTTCCGACCCCTTTTTGCTTTTGCTAAAGTCCAGCTAAAATCTTTATCATAATTATTGACCACAATCTGAATATTTCCACTCGGCGAGTCGTTTTTTACTTTTAATTCTTGAATTGCCGTACCGCTACTTTTGGCACTCTTTACTTTGGCAACAAACCAACTAAGAGATAAAGCTATAGATTCAAGAATAGTTGTTTTCCCAGATCCATTATTTCCAATTATTACAATATGGTTATCAATATGATCATTTTTAGAAAAATTTATTTCTAAGTCTGAAAATTTACCAATATTTTCAATTTTAAATGACTTTATTTTCACGATTACAATAATCTTTTTACAATACAAAGGTATTAAAAATAAAGACTTGAATAATGCTTGTATCAAAATTATGAAATATAAACATTAGTCTCATTAAAGTTTTTAAAAACAATATTCTACAACTTGGCACTATTAAAACAATATAAGTGTAATGTGAAATACCAAAAAATTTGCATATAGCTTTAAATAAGTTTGTAACTTAAACCATCTTTACTTTAACTTGCATTAATAAATAAAACAACAGTGCAACAAAAATTGCTTGAGCTACAAAAAACACTTAATGGGCAGCTTTTATATGATGATTTGATTCGAAAAATCTATGCGACAGATGCTTCGGTTTACCGGGAGTTGCCGCTTGCAGTGGCTTATCCTATCAATAAAAAAGATATTCAGCGTTTAATAGACTTTGCCAATCAACATAAAACATCTTTAATTCCGAGAGCAGCCGGCACTTCTTTAGCCGGGCAATGCGTGGGTAATGGTATTGTGGTGGATTTAAGTAAACATTTTACTAAAATTGTTGAATTGAATGAAGCCGAACAATGGGTGAAAGTTCAACCGGGCGTTATTCGCGATGAATTGAATCATTTTTTAAAAGACAAAGGCTTGTTTTTTGGACCGAATACTTCTACCGCTAACCGGGCTATGATTGGTGGCATGGTGGCTAACAACAGTTGTGGCTCGTATTCAATTGTATACGGAACTACCAGAGATCATTTGTTAGCCTTAACTTGCTTATTAAGTGATGGTTCAGAAGTAGTTTTTTCAAAATTAGATAAACAAAATTTCAACATCAAAAAGACGGGGGTTCGCTTAGAAAATAAATTATATCAACATATTAGTCAATTGTTTTCAAAACAGGAGAACATTTCATCTATCAAAACAGAATATCCGAAAGCTAGCGTTACCCGCAGAAATACAGGATATGCTTTAGATAGTTTGTTGCAAGCCTTTGAAAATTGTAATGGACAAGCATCGTTTAATTTAAGCGATTTGATTGCCGGCTCTGAAGGTACTTTATGTATGATAACAGAAATAAAACTAAGTTTATCGCCACTGCCACCTAAACATCAGCATTTGGTTTGCGCTCATTTTCATTCTGTTGACGAATCCTTACGCGCAGTACCAAAAATTATGAAACATCAGCCTCGGGCAGTTGAATTGATGGATAAAATTGTATTAGACTGCACCAAAACCAGTATAAAATATAAACCCTATCGTTTTTTTATTGAAGATGATCCACAAGCCATTTTAATTATTGAATGTGGGGATGATAATGAACAAGCATCTTACCAAAAGGCAAAAACCATAATTAACAATTTAAAAGAACAAGGTTTTGGCTATGCTTACCCAATAGTTGAAGGCAAACAAAAAATAAAACAGGTTTGGGCTTTGCGGGCTGCCGGTTTGGGTTTATTGGCAAATGTGCCCGGTGATGCAAAAGCAGTTGCGATTATTGAAGACACGGCTGTTGATGTAAATGATTTACCCAACTATATTGAAGAATTAACTCAAATGATGAAAAAGTACCAACAACGTTTAGTGTATTATGCGCATGCAGGTGCCGGTGAATTACATTTGAGGCCTATCCTCAATTTAAAAAATGAGGAAGACCGGCAAATGTTTCAGCATATTGGGGAAGAAACCGCAAGCATAGTAAAACAATACAACGGCTCTATGAGTGGTGAACATGGGGATGGCAGAGTGAGGGCAAACTTCATACCAAAAATTATTGGTGAACACAATTATGAACTTTGCCGACAAATAAAATACGTTTGGGACCCAAAAAATATATTCAATCCTGGAAAAATAGTTGACCCCAAACCGATGTTGGATAATTTACGATACTCCAGCGGACATCAAACACCGGCAATTAAAACGGCTTTTAATTTTTCGGACACTGAAGGTATTGTAAGAGCTACAGAAAAATGCAATGGATCGGGAGATTGCCGGAAGTTAGCTTTTTCAGGTGGTACAATGTGCCCCAGTTATATGGCTACCCGAAACGAAAAAGATTCAACACGAGCCCGTGCCAACTTGCTAAGGGAAGTGCTCACTTATTCAACCAAACAAAACCGTTTTGATAGTGAAGAATTGAAAGATATTTTGGATTTATGTCTCTCTTGCAAAGGTTGTACTTCGGAGTGCCCAAGTAATGTAGATATGCCCACCTTAAAATCGGAATTTCTATATCAGTATTATAAAAGCAATGGTATTCCTTTAAGTACCCGGCTTACGGCTAATCTTAATTTTTTTAACCAAATATTTTCCGTTGCTCCCACGCTCAACAATTTTGTTATGAAGAATCAGTTGACCGGCGGTTTAATGAAGAAAATATTGGGTTTGCATCCTAAAAGAAATATGCCTTTGTTGCCTGCTACTACAATAGTAAAATGGTTTAAGAAAAATAAAAGGCAACTAAAAGCCACAGCCCCTATTAAAGGTAAAGTACTTTTTCTGGCAGATGAATTTACTAATTTTAATGATGCAGAAATTGGCATACGAGCTATTCAATTGCTGTTTAAATTAGGTTATGAAGTAGAGATACCAGGTAATTATGATAGTGGGCGAGCGCAAATTTCTTTGGGTTTGTTAGATCAGGCAAAAAAAATAGTAGTTAAAAATGTAAAGGCTTTAAGTGGTGTGGTGAATAATAAATTGCCCTTGGTTGGTGTAGAGCCACCCTCAGTTTTACCTTTTCGGGAGGAATATCCAAAACTCGCTCCACCTCATTTACAAGAAATAGCTGCTAATTTGGGTAAAAATGTTTTGTTAATTGATGAGTTTTTGAGTAATGAAATTGATAAAGGAAATATTACAACCAATGACTTTAGGGACACAGCAGCCCATATTTTATTACAAGGGCATTGTCACCATAAAGCTTTGGTTGATATTGGCTTAACAGAAAAATTCCTTTCATTACCAAAAAATTATTCGGTCGAGTTGATTCCTTCAGGTTGTTGTGGGATGGCAGGCTTTTTTGGCTATGAAAAAAACCATTATCAACTGTCTATGGATATTGGGGAGTTAGTGGTTTTTCCAACAGTAAGACAAGCCAATTCTAATAGCTATATTGCCGCTACCGGCGCAAGTTGTAGAACCCAAATTGAAGATGGTACGGGTAAAAAAGCGGTTCATCCGGTAGATTTGCTGTTTAACGCACTTAGATAATTCTTAATTGATTTTAGAATACGGTATCATTAGACAAATAGACTTAACTAAAACAGCTTTCCCAAATTTCGGGGTTGTGCCCAAAAAAAATCGGAGAGTTTAAAAAGCAGGTAACCGAATTATTTGAATCCCTGTATATTTCACATCAAACCAATACAAAATAATAAAAATATTATTTGTAGTGGTTTTATTCTTCTACTTTAGGTGCTTCAGCAGATTCTACAGGTTCCGCTTTTTTAATTGTTGGTGCTGCTATCGTAGCATTGTTTTCTCCCTCTAATGGCTCAGTATTTACAGTTAACTTAAAGCCTGTACCGTGCACGTTTAATATTTCTACGGTTGGGTCTTTCTTTAAATACTTTCTAAGTTTGGTAATAAAAACATCCATACTGCGAGCGGTAAAATAATCGTCGTTACCCCAAATGCGTTTTAAGGCAATTTCTCGCTCGGTTACTTTGTTTAAATTTCTGCATAACAAGCGTAACAACTGAGCTTCTTTGGTGGTTAAGCGTTGTTTTTCGTCATTAATTTCAAGTAACTGTGTGGTAAAATCGAATCTAAAATCACCTATTTCGTAAATTTTTCCGGCATCATCTTCTTCTTGGTTAAGCATCGTCCGTTTTAAAACGGCATTCAAGCGCAATTTTAACTCTTCCATGCTAAACGGCTTGGTCAAATAATCATCTGCGCCTATTTGAAAACCTTTAATCTTATCTTCTTTTAAAGATTTTGCCGTTAGAAAAATTATTGGAATACTCGTGTTGCGTTGTCTGATTAGTTTCGCCAAGGTAAAACCATCCATTTTCGGAATCATTACATCTAACACGCAAATATCAAAAACTTGATGTTGGTATAGATCTAAACCTTCTTTTCCATCAGTTCCCAAAGAGACCTCAAAATTTTCAGTTTCTAAAAATTCTTTAAGCATAGTACCAAGATTCGGATCATCTTCTACTAATAATAATTTTATCGTATTTTCTGTCATATATAGTTTTATTAGTTAATTTATAAACTTAAAAGGGATGAATATGGTAAAGGTAGTTCCTTTTTTTAAGGCACTTTTTACTTTTATTGTTCCGTGATGGACTTCTAGTATTTTTTTAACGTAGCTTAATCCTAAGCCAAAACCTTTTACATCGTGAATATCTCCGGTCGGTACACGGTAAAATTTGTCAAAAATTTTGGTTTGCGCTTCATCGTTCATACCAATACCATTATCTTCTATACTTATTTCTACGCCGTGTTCCATATTTTGGGTGTATATTTTAATAACGGGCGAATCGCCTGTGTATTTTACAGCATTATCTAATAAGTTAAAAATTATGTTAGTAATATGTACTTTGTCCCCTTCTATTTCGGGTTCTTGTGCATTTAAATAGGTTTCTACTATCCCACTTCTATCTTCCATTTTCAACTCTGTTTTTTGCTTAGCTTGCAAAATAATATCGTGGATGTTTAGTTTTGTAATACTCAATCTCATTTGACCGCGATCAATAACAGCCATTTCTAATACCTTATCAACCTGTCTGCCAAGTCGTTTGTTTTCATCAAAAATGATGTTGCTGTATTTTAAAATTTGTGGATTTTTTATTCCAGAACTGTGGGCTTTTATCATTTCACTTGCCAACGAAATGGTTGAAATAGGGGTTTTTAATTCGTGCGTCATATTGTTAATGAAATCGGTACGCATTTGGCTTACTAATTTTTGCCTGAATATGGTACGAATGGCGAGACCAAAACAAATGATCATCACCGCAATAAACGATAAAGAGGCAATCAGCATCAATTGTATCTTACTTAATAAATAGTTGCGTTTATTAGGGAAGTGTAAAAACAATTCTGCAGGTCGCTGATAAGGATTTGAGCTAAACAAAAAGGTTTTATACTCTGCATCTAAAAGTGTTCTTGGATCTAATGAATTATTAATTAATAGCCGGTTATTTCTTGGTATTTTTATGGCACATTCATAATTTGTTTTAATATCATTCATGTATAATTCCCTACCCAACAATTCGTTTACAAACTCATAGCTAATTCTATTTTCAATTGGTTCGGGGTTTAATAACCATCTAAAACCAATGTAGCTTATAACATCTCCTCTGCGTTTAATTTCTTTAAAAACGGCACGTGCTGTTTCAATATTAATATGGTATTCTGGATTAGAACAAGAATTATGATATAATACATATTCAATATCGCTTACACTATCGTGTTCAATAATATAAGGGTCGGTAGAGTTAAGGTAGTTTCTGATCGTTCTCTTATTTTGCCTAGAGACGTTGGCAGCTTCTATATCTTCAATTTTGTTTGCTACGGCACTTAATGCCTGATTGACCGAGTCATTAAAACGTTCTTCGCGGTTTTGTAAAGACTCACTTATCCAAGTAAATTGAATCATCGTTAATCCAATTAAGGAAACTGTAATAAGCAATATGACGAGATTGATGTTTACCTTCTGCACAACTACAAAACTATTAGTACTATTTTAAAGTTTCTTAAAGTTAACCTATTTTACACTAATAGACTAAAAACCGTTAAATTAGTATGTTTACTTAACGTCAAATTCGATAGTTTTAGTTTGGCTAAATCAAATTAGAATACTTAAAATTAGTTAAGATTTGAAGTTGTTTTTTTACACTTTACAGTTGGTTTTCAATAAAAATTTCTTTTCAAAAATAAATTTGTAATTTTACTTTTATGAGAATGCAATTAAATAGCACATTTGAGGAAATTGAACAATTAAAAGCCGCTATTCTGAGTGAGTTTCATCAACTTTCTATACAACAACTCAATTTTAAACCTCGTACCCAAAAATGGAGTTTGTTGCAAGTAATTGAGCATTTGATGTTAGCAGAAACTGCAAGCGTTAACTATGTAAACAAAAAAATTTTAGACCCTAGCAAATTAGAAGATTACTCCTTAAAAGCAACTTTTCGTTTTTGGTTGTTACAATTTTTTTTAAAGGCACCATTTATTAGAATAAAAAGAAGACCAACCCAAGTTACACCTACTTTAGAACCCGATTTTGATGATGTGAAATTAAGATGGAAAATTGCCCGCAAAGCCTTGCGAAAATTTATGGATAATTATGATGATGCTACACTAAAGAAGTTAATATACAAACATCCGTTTTCGGGTAGACTTAATTGCCTGCAAATGATGCTGTTTTTTAAAATGCATATTAATCATCATAAAAAACAAATAGACCGGATTAAAAATCATCGTAATTATCCAAACTAAATATATAAAACCAATGCAAAAAAACATCATACCCAAATTTCAAATTTAAATTGCCAATGAGTTGATATAATAATTATGCAACAAAATAGTTTTACCAATATCATGAGATTTTATTTTTTATTGTTGTTTGCGTTACTTTGTGTTATACCGGGTTTTGCTCAAGATAACTCTGCCGAAATTATTCGCTATGCCAACCATGTAATCGCGTTAACTAATCAATACTACCAAAAAGTAAATACTTATCAGAAAAAAATTGCCCAGTTAGAAAAAGAAAGAGATAAAGCTGAAATAGATAAAGAAACGCCAATCCATTTTGATTGCTCTAATGGAAAAACGCAAACTACGCGCTTGTTTAGAGAGGCAACCAATCCGCCAGCATCATTTAGTGCCAATGATCAATCTTTCTTTAAAGAAAAAATAGACTTATACCGGAAAAGCCTAAACAAATTAGATGACTTTTGCTTTGCGATTAATGATGATATTAATGGATGTGATTTTAAAGAAGATGAATTTGTGAAGTTCGATTCATTATTGCGAGATACCAATTTTAAAATTGATGATTTGGTGCAATTGCATCAATCTATTGTTAAACAGATTATGAATCAATCAACTGATGCGGAAAAAGTGATTGACCAACAAAGCCCTTTAGGTCCTTTAGTTACGCCAATGAAAACCGATTTGCGTTTATCCAAATCAATATTAGATAAAATTTTAAACTACACTCCAGAAGCGATTACTAGTGTTAAAATAGAAGTGCTCCGGTTACGTGGCGGTGTAGCTAAAAGTGATGCTATGAAAGTACTCCACAAAAACGAATACGATAAAAAATACACCAAACAATTTGATCGTTTTTATAAAAGTTTAGAATACGATTTTGCCGATACCGCTAAAGAAATTACCGACGAATTGGAAAAAGCCGGTGAAAGAGGCACCTACAAAAAATTCACTGATCATCAACAGAAATTGTTAGAACAATATAATCAGTTGGTTAAATTGTATAATATTATTGGCTTAGCTAAATAAATTATACCAATTTAATTATAAAAAGTGACACTAAAGTTTTGAACGCATTTTTGATGAGATTTAAACACAGCCATAGCTTGCGGCTACTGCCAGTATTTTTAACGAAAGTATCGCCAACAATAAAATCCTGTCCGGATGAGTAATTTTCTTGAAATTGTAATTCATAATATTCTTCTTCCAACTTCTTCAACATCCGATAATTATATTTGTATAAAGCAATTATTTTCGGTCAAAGCGCATCATTCATCGGATTAATCAACAAGTTTATCAAGGTGGTTAACACTTTAGTAGTGGTCGCAATTTTTGCGACCAATTTTTGTGCTTGCAAAAAACAAATTCATGATTTCTAAAACTACTTTTAAGTTAAAGCCTGTGTGCTATTATACAGTAATTGAGTCTTAGGCATTTTAGGGTCGCAAAAATTGCGACCTCTACGGTCAAACTGCTTTAAAGTACTTTAATTTATTGTTGTGTAGTTAATTGCTTTTTAAAAGAACGCGATGTATCATTGTAAAATTATTTAAATCTCTATTATAAAAAAACCATTGATGGCATTACAAGATTACGATTTAACGATAAAAAGCGACACTCGCAGCGGCTTTGGTGTAGGCTTACACGAATTGGGCAAACAAAACGAAAAAGTAATTGCTTTGTGCGCCGATTTAACCGGCTCTTTAAAAATGAATGCTTTTAAAGATGAATTCCCCAATCGTTTTTACCAATGCGGCGTTGCCGAAGCGAACATGATTGGGGTAGCTGCGGGCTTAAGCATAAATGGTTTAATACCTTACACCGGCACCTTCGCTAATTTTTCAACCGGCAGAGTGTACGATCAAATTCGTCAGTCCGTCGCTTATTCTCACAAAAATGTGAAATTATGTGCCTCGCATGCAGGCATTACCTTAGGCGAAGATGGAGCGACACATCAAATTTTAGAAGATATCGGAATGATGAAAATGTTGCCGGGTATGACGGTGGTGGTGCCTTGCGATTATAATCAAACCAAAATGGCTACGCTAGCTATTTCAACTTGGGATGGACCAGTATATTTGCGTTTTGGCAGACCGAAAGTACCCAATTTTACCAAGGAGAATGAAACCTTTGAAATTGGTAAAGCCCAGTTGATTCAGGAAGGAAAACACGTGACCCTAATTGCTTGCGGTATTATGGTTTGGAAATCTATTGAAGCAGCTATTGCCTTGGCGGCAAAAGGTATTGAAGTTGAAATTTTAAATATGCATACTATAAAACCGTTAGATAATGAAGCGGTTTTACAATCAGTGAATAAAACCGGTTGCGTAGTTACCGCCGAAGAGCATCAACGCAATGGTGGTTTAGGCGATAGTATCGCTCAATTGTTGGCTATAAAAAACCCAAGCCCAATAGAGATGGTAGCTGTAAACGACAGCTTTGGAGAAAGTGGTACACCCGCTCAATTAATGACGAAATATGGTATTGATACACCAAATATTATTGAAGCTGTAGAAAAAGTGATGGCTCGAAAACAGGCTTGACCTTTTCAATAGCTAAATACATTAAAACCTATTAAATATGAACAAGTGGATATATTTGGAGTAGTAACTATATTAATTGTATTGTCGGCAATTTTCGGCTATATCAACAATCGTTTTTTAAAATTGCCCGACACCATCGGTTTAATGCTTATCGCAATAGTAATGACCTTGGGCATTTTTGCGAGCACTTTATTTACCGACTCCATTTACAACTTAGCCAACGATTTTATAGGCAGAATCGATTTTGGGAAATTGCTTTTGGAGGTGATGTTGAGCTTTTTACTGTTTGCCGGAGCACTACATACCAATTTCGATCAGCTAAAAGTACAACGTTATCCAATCTTAATATTTGCCACTATTGGTGTTTTGGCATCTACCTTTATCGTTGGCACCGCCATGTACTACATATTGCAAATAATGGGTTTTGAAGTTGCCTATATTTATTGCTTGTTATTTGGCTCTTTAATTTCACCAACTGATCCCATAGCGGTATTAGGCATCTTAAAAAAAGCAGGTGTACCAAAAAAATTAGAAACCAAAATTGTAGGTGAATCCCTTTTTAATGATGGGGTTGGCGTGGTGGTGTTTCTAACCATTTTTGAAATCGCAAAAAAGGGAAATGAAGGACAGGTTTCCGTAGCGCATATTGCAGAATTGTTTGGGGTAGAAGTTTTTGGAGGTATTGCTTTGGGCGCAGTACTCGGCTTCTTAGCCTTTCGCTTGTTACGGTCAATTGATGATTACGATGTAGAAGTAATGATCACCCTCGCCATTGCGATGGGTGGTTATTGGTTAGCTACTCAATTACATTTATCCGGACCATTATGTGTAGTAGTTGCCGGCTTAATTGTAGGGCACGATACCGTAAGAGGCACCGCTATGAGTGAAATTACCGAACGCTATGTAGACAAATTTTGGGAGTTGGTCGATGTGTTTATGAATGCCATTTTATTTGTACTCATTGGTTTCGAAATGTTGATACTCAGCTTACAAGGCAGTTATATTATTGCGGGTTTAATTGCTATTCCAGTAGTTTTGCTCAGTCGCTATATCTCCTTATTTGCCCCTATTCAATTTTTCAAACAAAAACTCAACTTTGTGCCCAACACTACTTTATTAATGACTTGGGGCGGTTTGCGTGGCGGCATTTCTATTGCCCTCGCTTTATCTTTGTTAGATTATATGCACCGCGATTTATTTTTAACCATCACCTATGTGGTAGTGGTCTTTTCCATTTTAATACAAGGCTTAACCGTAGGCAAACTCGCAAATAAAGTATTAGGAGAAGAACATTTAAGCGAACCTATTGATGTTCATTAAATTTATTTAAATATCATATGTTTTTTTTAGAAGCGAAACATGGGTGATATGTTCAAAGGCGCAGCCCGCTTTCCGTTCAAATGCTACAGCTATACACATGCAAACGCTTCAAGTAGCATAACCACTGCAATCGGGGCTAAATTTCCAGGTTCGCTCGTGTTTACAAGGGTTCAAAAATTAGCTCTTTGATCTTGAAATTTCAAACCTACAACAGCATACCCGCAATAGCAGCGGTTAATAAACAAGCCACCGTACCACCAATTAAAGCCTTAATACCAAGAGCAGAAAGTGTTTCTCGTTGCCCCGGTGCAATAGCACTAATGCCTCCTATTTGAATACCAATAGAAGCAAAATTAGCAAATCCACATAGGGCATAAGTCGCAATAATTGCCGATTTAGGATCCGAAATTAAATGCTCCTTTTTCATATCCCCAAGGGTAACGTAAGCAAAAAATTCATTCAGAATGGTCTTCTCTCCAATTACCTGCCCAACCAACATGATATCTTGGCTCCCCACACCAATTAACCACGCAATAGGAGCAAACAACATCCCAAAAATAAATTGAAGATTAAAACAAGTGTAGCGATTATCGGTCCAGTTTCCCACCATATCGTTTAAGCCGGTTAGGTTGCCAATCGCACCAAAAATACCATTAAGCATTGCCATAAAAGCGGTAAAAACCAACAACATGGCTCCAACATTAAAAGCCAGCTTTAAGCCATCGGACGTACCGTTAGAAATCGCATCTAAAACGTTAGAACCTATTTTCTCTTTAGGTATATTAATTTCACGGTCTACATTGTCGGAGGTTTCAGGAAACAATATTTTAGCAGCCACCAAGGCGGCAGGCGCCGACATGATGGAAGCCGACAACAAATGTTTAGCAAACGCCGCCTGTTGAAGTGCATCTCCACCGCCGAGTAAACCAACATAAGCTCCAAAAACACCGCCGGCTATAGTAGCCATTCCGCCCGTCATTAAAGCCATAATTTCTGACTTACTCATGTCTTCCAAATAAGGTTTTACTACCAAAGGTGCTTCGGTTTGCCCTATAAATACATTAGCGGCAGCCGCCAAACTTTCCGCGCCAGTTAACTGCATCGTTTTATTCATCAACCAGGCAAAAGCATATACCAATATTTGTAAGATGCCTAAATAATACAGCAAAGAAGACAGTGCAGAAAAAAACAAGATAGTAGGCAACACTTTGAAAGCAAATATATAACCTACTGTCACTATTTCTCCGCTAATGCCATCAGTAACTTGAGCTACCGTGGGCCATTTACCCAGCACAAATTCTGCTCCAGCATCGGTGTAAGACAATAGCTTTACAAAACCATCGGCTACCCATTGAAATCCGGTTTCAACAAAAGGTACTTTTAATACCAAAAAACCAAATATAAATTGCAACAAGATGCCACTAACTACTAAACGCCAGTTAATTTTTGATCGATCGGCACTTAAAAGGATACAAATCCCCAATAAAACGATAATGCCAAGCAGTGCTTGAAGTATTGCCATATATGTATTGTTTTAAGATTGGTATTATTGGTTTAAGATATAAAAATAATAAAAAGTAGACGAAAAAATATTGTTTTATTAATCTACACAGTAGTTACCAAATCAAGTTTCTATTCAATTCGTTAAAAAATCAATAAAAATATCTAATTTGTTACCATTATGTATATAGATTTATAATAAATTTGAAACATTAAATAATTTTCTCACGAAAACATTAATAATTACCTTATTTACAGTTGTCGTTTCTATTAATTTTACATATGCTCAATCGTCTGTTGCGGATAGTTTGAGAAAGGAAGGACACCTTAAACTAGCTATAGTAGAATATTTGGTGGTTCAACATTCTGATATTGAAACCAGAAAAAAATGTTTGCCTTTAATAAAAGAAGCTGCAGAAAATGAGGAAGCAAGTTGGAGCTCACTTGCTTTATTAATAGATCGGGTAAATTTAGAAGAGGGCAAACAACAAATTTATGGTTCACAAATTGGTAAACATGAACATGGAAGGTATTATGTTGATGATTTATTGGAACCCGAGTATGTAAATGAAAGACGACAAAAAGTTGGGCTTGGTGCTATAGAAGATTATGTAAAAAAATGGGATATCGATTGGACTATTGAACAGAAACAAAAAAAATAATTGTTATACTAATTTAAGAAGAAAGTTTAAACATCACTTACCTAGTGAAAAATTGGGTTCGTTTCAACACATAAATTGGATGTTGGATGTTTAATATCGGAATTGAATTAATCAGTCGTTGCCTTCGCGCTTGTTAATTTCGTCTCTAATTAAGATGGCTTTTTCGTACTCTTCGTTATCTAAAAATTCTTTGAGCTTTGTATTTAGGTTTTCTAAGGTTAAGCCACTGTAGTCTCCACCATCTTTAATATGCACTTTTTTCTTGGGTCGTTTTCCATCGGTAGCTCCAAATTCATCGTCTAAAATAATGCCTGCCTGATCTAATATAAATTCGTAAGTATATACCGGACAATGAAATCGGACAGCCAAAGCTAAGGCGTCACTAGTACGGCTATCAATTAAAAATTCTTTTTCGCCATCGGTACAATTTAACTTCGCGTGAAAAACCCCTTCTACCAAATTATCGATAATTACTTCGGTACAGGTAATTTTAAATTCATCGCAAATGCTCTTCGTTAAATCGTGAGTCAGTGGGCGACGAGGCGACATTTTTTCTAAAGCTAAGGCAATGGCTTGCGCCTCGTTTCCACCAATTATGATAGGCAAGCGCCGGTTACCCGTAGTTTCACCCAACACCACAGCATATGAATGCGATTGCGTAATGCTGTGGGATAAGGCTACTATTTCTAACTCAATTTTTTGCATATGTTATTTTAGGCAGATGCTTTATAAGCTTTAATGGCTTCATTTAGCTTAGGTACTACTTCAAAAGCATCACCCACTATGCCATAATCTGCTGCTTTAAAAAATGGTGCTTCAGCGTCTTTATTAATCACTACAATAGTTTTGCTGCTGTTTACACCCGCCAAATGTTGTATGGCACCCGATATTGCCACGGCAATATACAAGTTTGGTCGAATAGTTATACCGGTTTGCCCAACATGTTCGTGATGGGGTCGCCAATCAACATCCGAAACCGGACGGGAACAAGCTGTTGCTGCCCCTAAGGTATTGGCAAGCTCTTCAATCATACCCCAATTTTCCGGTCCTTTTAAACCTCTGCCGGCAGAAACCACCAACTCTGCATCAGACAAAGCAATGGTATCCGAAACTTTATTCACCGATAATACTTTTACCTTTACATCATCTGCACTAATGCCGGCATCAAAAGTTTCAACTGTGGCTGTACCACCTTTTTTATGCAGTCCAAAAGCATTAGGATTTACAGAAATCACTTTTTTATCAGTTTTTAATTCGTAGTTGGCAAAAGCCTTTCCCGAAAATACAGACTTTTTTACTAAAAATCCATTATTTGTGTCAGGTAATTCAACTGCGCCTGCTACTAAACCTGCTTTTAAACGGGCTGAGAGGCGTGCCGACAAGGCTTTGCCATTATAATTGTGCGATAAAACAACTACTTCAGCTCCGGTAGATTCTACTGCTTTGGCAACTGCTTTAGTGTGCACTTGCGAATCGAAATAATTTAAATGCTCATTTTGGGCATTTAATATTTTGGATAAACCATATTCACCGAGTGTACTTAAGGCATCGTTAGCCACATTACCAACACAAATACCTACTGCTTCGGTACCCATTTGTTCAGCTAAAGCTACTCCGTAACCCGCCACTTCATAGCTGGCTTTTTTTATTTGCCCTTCACTATTATCAATATATACTAAAACCATGTATTTTTCTTACTAAAATTATTTATTTTATTTGTACAATAATTATCAGATTACTTTAGCTTCTTCGTGTAGTAATTTTACCAATTCTCCAACGTTTTCAGCATCTATCAGCTTCACCGATTCTTTTTGAGGAGGCAATTCATACGATTGAATGGTACTTAAAGCACCTTCTCCATTTGGTTCTACCACTTGCAAAGGCTTGGTTCTTGCACTCATAATACCTCTCATGTTGGGTATACGTTGTTCCGCAATTCCTTTTTGGGTACTTACAACAAAAGCTCCGCTTACTTCTATAATTTCGTTTCCTCCTTCTACTTCTCGTTCAATGGTTGCTTTGCTGCCATCACTATCTAATTTAGAGGCTAATGAAATATACGGTAAATCTAACAATTCAGCCAGCATACCACCTACTACAAAACCATTATAGTCAATAGTTTCTTTCCCAGTAAATATCATATCATAATTAGCCTCTTTTGCATGCGAAGCAATTTGACTAGCCACTTCATAAGCATCGGTGGGTTCGGCATTTACCCTAACGGCATCGTCAGCACCAATAGCTAAGGCTTTTCTAATAATTTGATCATTTTCGGCACCACCTACATTAATTATGGTTACCGTACCACCATGTTGTTCCTTTAACTCAACCGCTCTTACTAAAGCATACCATTCGTCGGTTGGGTTCATTATCCAAGTAACATTATCGGCTTTAAATTGGTTATCGGTAAATTCTATTTTGGTAGTTGTATCTGGCACTTTTGAAACACAGACCAATATCTTCATATAATTATTTTTTTAAATTTTTGCAAAGATAGTACTTTGTATAATTAAATAATTGCCTCAAAGGTCGAAATTAAGGCAAATTTTCATTTGTGTAATGTTTAACTAAGATGTGAAGTGAAATTTTAAGAACTCGCACATGAACATAGCCTTGGTTGTCAGCTACTATCTTTTTGCTGATTAACGGATATTGATCAATTGCATATCCGCTACAATCAATAGTAAATTGGGGAGAATTAGGTAGCTTTTATCTAAAAAAGTTTTTGCAATTTCATAGCGACGCCCATATCACCATCAATTTTAATTTTGCCCGACATAAAGGCACCCATCGGATTTAAATCTCCTGATAACAAACTATTTAAATCATCTAAACTAACCTTAACTGTTGCATCGGCTTCTTTGTCATCATTGGTAATTTCATTGCCTTCACCTTTGCCGTCAATGTGCACTACCCCTTCATCAAATTGAAATTTAATACTGTTACCTATAGGTTCTTGCCCTTCGGCACGTTTAACTACTTTTTCTGTAATTTCTTGTACTGTCATTTTATTATTAATATAAATTGTTATTAAGTGAGGCAAATGTAAAAATATATTTTCGGGGATAAAAAAAATTACCTCTTAAGGTGTATCTATTTTCAAAACATCTACAACAAAAAAACCCGCTATTATTAAAAATAACGGGTTTCACTTAAGTATACATATGTATTTTATTTGTTTAGCAAACTTCTTACAAAGCCTACAATTGCCATTAATACACCACCGCCTACTAAGCCGCTTCCAACGCTACCTAAAATGTTGCCAATTTCCATAGTTTCTCCGCCGCCGCCAGATAATCCAATGGCTCCCAGTATAGAAGCTCCAATACCACCACCCAAAATTCCAACTACAGAATTCCAAAGTGTACCAAGAGAAAAATTCTTCATTAAACCTCCGGCAAGGTTACCACCTAAGGCACCAGTTAATAGACCAATTATAGTTCCAATCATACTTTATACATTTTAATTTGTTAAAAAAAGTTAGTTAAAGTTAAAAAAACAATTCAAAAAATGAACTAATTAAATTACATTTTTTAAAAGCGTATTTGACAGATTTTTAATAATGTAGATTGATACAGCACCAATTCCTTATTGATCAAAAATTAATTTTAATGATTTGTTTAGATCAAAAAGCTTGGAATCCATATAAAAAGATGAAAATTTTAAATTAGTTTTGTACCAAACAAAATAGAAAAATCATCAATTTACAAGCACAGGATATCAGTAATTTTATCATTGTTGGAGATCGCGTTCTTATTAAACCCATAAAAAATAACGAGCGAACTGCAACCGGATTGTATCTTCCACCCAGTGTAAAAGAAAATGCGAAAATGAACAGTGGTTATGTGGTGAAATCAGGACCGGGTTATGCCATTGCTTCTAACGAAATTGAAGAAGCATGGAAAGACGACCAAAAACAAGGTAAATATATTCCCCTACAAGCGCAAGAGGGTGATTTAGCTGTTTTTTTTCAGCAGTCCTCTTATCAAATAGAATTTAACCAAGAAAAATATGTGATTGTTCCGCACACTGCCATTTTGTTGCTGATAAGAGATGAAGAGTTGTTTCATTAAGCCAAATCAAATTGATGCAACATCTTAAGGCGATTATCCGAAAATATATTCAATATCACATCCCCTTTGCTTTATTTAGATATCCTAATAAAGCAATCAACTTAATTGCTCAATATAGTTTTTCTCAGCCAGTAGAAAATTTAAGTCCGTTGAAAAAAGGCTTTTTAATTCATCCATTTATGCCTGATGAATATTGTTCAATTAGATATATTAAACCAGATATTTACACCAGCAATTTTGAAAGTATATTATTAAGTGATATTGTTGATCTCGGAAAGCAAAGAAATAAAGTATGCAATGAAACGTGTATTGATCAGACCACTTACATGGCTCATCTAAAAAGATATCAACATTTAATTCAACAATCCATTTTACAAAAAGCCATTTATAGCCGGATAAAAGCGTTCAATCCAATTCCTGTAAACAATTTGGTCAAAACCTTTTTAACTTTAGAAAAAACTTATCCCAATGCTTTTTGCTATTTGTTTCAATTGCCAGACAATGGTATTTGGCTAGGTGCCAGCCCTGAACGATTATTATCTTACCAAAATGGAATTGCCAAAACGGTGGCTTTGGCAGGCACCAAAAACATCAAACAAAAAAAAACGGCTTGGGGCGATAAAGAAAAGGAAGAGCAAGCCTTGGTTTCTATATTTATTAAAGGTTTGCTTAAACAATTTAACCTAAAACAGCGAAGTCAAAGTAAAACAGAAACCATTGAAGCGGGTAGTTTACAGCACCTTAAAACGGCTTTTGAATTTAACCTGTCAACCAACCAACTTACTAATTTTTTGAAAGCCTTACACCCTACGCCGGCAGTTGGCGGCTATCCTCAAAAAGAAGCTATTGATTGCATTTTAAAAACCGAAATTCATCACCGTCAATATTATACGGGTTATTTAGGCTTCATTAATGAATTGGATGATTTAGATTTGTATGTGAATTTGCGATGTGCCAAAATTACCAATCAACATACTTTAGCTTTTGTGGGTGGAGGAATTACCAAAGATTCCGATCCAGCATTGGAATGGCAAGAAACCGAGCACAAAAGCGAAACTATTGGAAACGTTTTAATGAGGAATTATTAATTTGTATTGATGAAACTAAAAGTTTGCGGTATGAAGTATGAAGAGAATATTAAGGCTTTGAGTTCTATTGAGCCAAACTTTATAGGCTTTATCTTTTATAAGAAATCGAAGCGTTATGCCAAAAATTTGACGATAGAGAAAATGGAAAATGCTCAACAAAAAAAAATAATAAGAGTGGGTGTTTTTGTGAATGAATCTTTGGAAACTATTATCTCGATAGGAAAACAATATGAATTAGAGCTTATTCAATTACACGGAGATGAACTACCCAACTATTGTAATCAAGTACAAAAACATTTTAAGGTTTCTAAAGCATTTGGAGTAGATGAGTATTTCAACTTTGATAAAACACAACCGTATGAACCGTACTGCGATTACTTTTTATTTGATACCAAAACCAACAATTATGGCGGTTCTGGTAAAAAATTTGACTGGTCTGTTTTAAATAATTATGCTGGTCAGATACCTTTTTTTGTTGCCGGTGGCATTACTCCACAAGATGTTGTACATTTAAAAGCTATTCAACATCCGCAATTTTTTGGAGTTGATATTAATAGCGGTTTCGAAATTGAACCAGGCTTAAAAAACATAGAGAAAATTAAAACATTTAAACAACAATTAGGAATTATACAAAAATGAAATACGAAGTTGACGAATTAGGTTTTTATGGTGAATTTGGAGGAGCCTTTATACCAGAATTATTACATCCAAATATAGAGGAATTGAGCACTCGATATTTAAGTATTATTTATGATGAGGCTTTTCAAAAAGAATTTCATTACTTGTTAAAACAATATGTTGGGCGACCAACTCCGCTTTATTTTGCCAAGCGACTTAGCGAAAAATATCAAACTCAAATTTATTTAAAACGGGAAGACTTGTGCCATACCGGTGCGCATAAAGTAAACAATACAATAGGTCAAATTCTAGTCGCTAAAAAACTCGGCAAAAAAAGAATAATTGCCGAAACAGGAGCCGGTCAACACGGAGTGGCCACCGCAACCGTTTGCGCCTTAATGGGCATAGAATGCATTGTATATATGGGTGCCAAAGATGTGGAACGCCAAGCGCCCAACGTAGCCCGTATGAAAATGTTGGGTGCCGAAGTACGACCAGAATACAGCAGCAGCCAAAGTTTAAAAGACGCCACCAACGCCGCTATGCGCGATTGGATTAATAACCCGGAAGATACGCATTATATTATTGGTTCGGTGGTTGGTCCACATCCATTTCCAGATATGGTTGCCCGCTTTCAATCGGTGATTAGTGAGGAAATTATAGCTCAATTAGAAGGTGAAAAACCAAATTACGTAATTGCTTGTATAGGTGGCGGTAGTAATGCCATTGGCGCTTTTTATCATTATATGCAAGATGTGGAAGTACAATTAATTGGTGTGGAAGCTGCCGGTAAAGGAGTTGATACTAAAGAAACTGCAGCAACCTTGGCTTTAGGTTCGCCAGGTGTATTGCATGCCAGCCGAACTGTTATGATTCAAGATAAAGACGGACAAGTAATTGAACCGCATTCCATTTCTGCCGGTTTAGACTATCCGGGTATTGGACCTATACACGCTCATTTAAAAGAAACCCAAAGAGCCACTTACCTGCACGCTACCGATGAAGAAGCCTTGCAAGCCGGTTTTGAATTATCTAAGTTAGAAGGTATTATTCCAGCTTTGGAAACTGCCCATGCCCTTGCCATTTTACCCAAACAACCCTTTCAACCGGATGACATTATAGTGTTTAACTTAAGCGGACGAGGTGACAAAGATTTGGAGAGCTATATGAAGCATTTGTAAGCTCCAGAACTAATGGATCATATCTTCAAATAAATGGGTTATCAGCTTTTTTTTATGAGGAATGATGAGAAAATATATTTACCATCTTTGATAAAGCAATTTTTTGATAGACGAGGCTAAAACGAAGGTTTAATGGGGAACTAATACGAGGCTTTTCAAAGAAGTATATCATAAAATTGCAAAGTCAGCATGTAAAGTTATTTTTTCTCATTCCTAAATGTCGTTAATAAAACGTAAAGTCTGAAACTTAAATTTTATATTTGAACTTATTCGAAGCAAATAGAGTTATCTTATTAAAATAATTAAAGTTTAAAAAATGGCATTAGAATTTACAGACGCTAACTTTCAGGAAACCGTGTTAGATAGCGAAAAACTCGCAGTAGTAGATTTCTGGGCACCCTGGTGTGGACCTTGTAAAATTGTAGGTCCTATAATTGATGAATTATCAAAAGAATATGATGGTCAAGTATCAATAGGTAAGGTAAATGTGGATGAAAATCCTGAAATATCGCAAAAATATGGCGTACGGAATATTCCAACTATTTTGTTTATCAAAAACGGAGAAGTTGTAGATAAACAAGTGGGTGCCGTACCTAAAAATGCCTTGGCTAAAAAAATTCAGGAAAGGATGTAAAATGCACATCCTCAAAAAATAATTACGAACAGCTCGTCTTTATGGCGGGCTGTTCTTATTTTTGCCAACAAAGTAATTTTAAAAAAGGAAATTATGCTTAAAAAAATAGAACAATTGTTAAACGCACAAGTTGAAATGGAGGGTAATGCCTCGCAAGGTTATTTAGCTATGGCTTGCTGGTGTGCGGCAAATAATTTGGAAGGAAGTGCGGCTTTCTTCTTGAAACAAGCCGAAGAAGAGCGTATGCACATGCTAAAATTTGTACAATATATTGATGAAGCAGGCGGCAAAGTAAGTATTGGTTCGGTTACTAAACCCACGCAAAATTTTAAAAACATTAAAGATGTAGTGCAAAAAGCCTACAAGCAAGAGCAGGCAGTTACCAAATCCATCCATCAAATTGTTGAGGTGGCTACTGCTGCCAAAGATTATGCAACCAACAGCTTTTTGCAATGGTTTATTGACGAGCAGTTGGAAGAGGAAGAGCAGTTTAGAGGTATTTTAGATAAAATTGAATTGATTGGTTTAGAGGGTAGGGGTTTATATTTTATTGATGAATATTTAAATGGCAAATCAACCGAAGCAGCCTGATTAAAGTGTCCACTTCAACCATTAGAATAAACTTATGGAGTAGCCCACGCAATGTTTCAACCGCACTGATGTATAGTTTTGCGCAAAGGGCAGATACTACCGTTGTAGACGAACCCTTGTATGCTTACTATCTGCAAAATGTAGCTATCGATCATCCTGCTAAAGCAACAATTTTAAACATTATGGAACATCGCTTGCCTCAGTTAATAAATTCCGTTTTGTTAAAAAATTATGAAACCCCTATAGTGTTTTTTAAACAAATGACCCATCATTTATGGGAGCGGAAATATGATTTTTTATCCGGTTTTATTAATATTATTTTTATAAGAGATCCTCGTTTAATTATTCGCTCATATGCGAAAGTGCGTCAACAAGTTACCATGCAAGATATCGGCATACAACAACAAGTTGAAGTGTTGAATGCTTTAGAAAATCCTATTGTGTTAGATTCAAAAGTGCTCTTAAGCAAGCCAAAAGCCTGTCTGCAAAGGTTGTGTAATGCAATTGATATTCCTTTCCAATCAGCCATGTTACAATGGCAAGCCGGGGCACGGAAAGAAGATGGCGTTTGGGCAAAATACTGGTACCAAAACGTACATCAATCAACCGGTTTTCAACCCTACCAAAGCGAAAATTTTACGATGACAACCGCTTTAGAAAAGTTAGCCAACCAATGTTTGCCTTTTTATGAAACCCTCTCTAAAAAGGCATTGGTAATCTAATTTCGCTATGTTTTTTTTTTGAAACAAAACAAATGGATTACTTAAAAACGCGCAGCCTGCTATCCACTCAAATGCTGCGGCTCAACTGCAAAAGCCAACGCTTCAGGCAGCATAACCGCTCCTATCAGGGTTATACTTCTAAGCTCGCAACATTTTAATAACCGCTATCTTGCCAATTGGTAAACAAAAAAAACTGATAGAACAAAAGTTCTATCAGCTCAAAAGTATTATGAATAGGAAATAATTTGTTTACTCTGCCTTATATAAAGGTATACTTCAGCGGACATAATATTTGATCGCATTATCAACAAGCTACTTTTTTATTTGTCTGCTAAACCATTAAAATCTGCCCCTACAATTAACTCGCGTTTTAGATGAAGTATATTAAATTCGTCACATCTACTCTCAGAAAAAATAATTTATCTTATAAAGAAATAGCAATATTTAAACGTATTCATCACTCCACTTTCAATTTTTCATTTATTTTTGTAGCACTTTAATAAATATATCTTTAAAATTTTAAATCAATTATGATTAAAAACAACCGGCTAACTATTGGTAATTCCGCTAAAACCAACTTAAATGCCTATTGGTTAATAGTCATTTACCTATTCGCTAACTTACTGATGGCTTGCGAAAGTAATGTGCAAGCCAAAGTAGATCGTGCGGAGGAAGATGACCGCGTAACCATCAACGGTACTTTTACCGAGTTGAAAAATACGCCCGTACGAATTAAAATATCCAAAGGCTTTGCCGAAGCACCTATTTTTGGCGATACGACTGATACCAAGGGAAATTTTACGTTGTACTATCCATCGGATTATAAAGGGGTTGGAACCATAGAAATTTATAAGGGTGCTGAAGTGCCGATTATTTTAAATGGACAGGAGATTACCTTTACGGCTCCTAATGCTGATAATATTGGCGGCTTTACTTTTGAAAACGATGCCGAAAATGAAGCTTTTAAAAATTACCTGAATAAAGAATTGCAATGGTTAACGGTAATGGTACAAACCGAAAATTATAAGCCCGGCGATAAAGATTATGCCTTAGCTCAAGAACTTAGAACAAAAGCTAGTTTAGATATTAATCAATTTATGAACACTGTACCGGCTAACTATTATTTAAAAGATTATTTAAAATTACGACATAGCATACAAGGTATGCGGGTTGCCACACAGTTGGCTTCTTTCGATAATCAAAAATACGTTGAAGCCTTTAAAAAAATTGATTTAACTGGCAAAACGGTTCAATCATGCGCTTGCAGTGAAGATATTTTAACCAACGCCTATCAATTAGTAGAAGCGCAAGGTTTGGTGAACGATGCGAAAACTAAAGCACTAAACCGGATTACCGATCATACCATGAATCAAGCAAGTTTTGATGAAGATCAGTTTATACTTGCTGGTACGTTTATTTATAATATGTTCGAACAAAAAAATTACAGCGATGCCAACGAACATTTAAGCTTACTCATTTTAGAAGGCGATGGCTGTGCAGTAGATGAAACCAAAGATGTAACCCGGCGTTTTGAGCAATATCGTAAAATGAAAATTGGTAACACTGCTGCGGACATTTCGATCAATGATAATCAAAGTTTATATCAGTTAGATAATACTTATAAATTGGTAGTTTTTTGGGCGAGTTGGTGTGCACATTGTATGCAAGAAATTCCGCAATTGCAAAAGATGTATCCTCAACTAAAAAATGCCGGTGTAGAAGTAGTGACCGTTTCTTTAGATACCGATAAAAACGAATATAATCAGGTAGCCAAAAACCACGAATGGTTGAGCTATTGCGACTTTAAAAAGTGGGAAACACCGGCTGCTAAAGCCTATTATGTATCTACTACGCCGGCATTGTTTTTATTAAATAAAGATAATCAAATTGTGGCGAAACCTAAAGGGGTTTATGATGTTAAACGATTTTTAAAGATATAACTAACTTAAGTTTCGGCAGTGAAGTAATGTTCAAAGTTGTCGTTAAAATTCTGTCATTTCGAATGAAATGAGAAATCTTCCCCTCAATTCAAAGAAAAGTAGGTGTTTATGTAAGATCTAACCCTTCGGTGGAGATGACAAGTTTTATCATATACAATTTAAACGACTTGAAAAGCATCACAAAAACAAAATTTTAAGTATAACAATGATTATTGAATCTTTACAAATAGTTGAAAATCATAAACTTAAAAAAAGTAGCTTCTACCCAAACTTCAGTTATTAAAATACAGGAAACTATCATCCAAATGAACCTGCTCACTTGTTTTGTTAGTAACTACATTGGGATATATTCCATTGCCATAATAATTGCCGAAACTTGAGTTTATGATATCATTATTTATTAATTGATAATTTCTCTATTGTTAAAAACTAACTACCTTTGCAACTTTATATTATATATTATAACAAACAAATAATAGCCTTGCTATAAATAGAACATGAGTAAACGTATAGAAATTTCAGCCCTACTAAAAAACCCATCTATTGGTGAAACGGTAACCGTAAAAGGTTGGGTAAGGGCTTTTAGAAATAATCAGTTTGTGGCTTTAAATGATGGCTCTTGTTTTAAAAATATACAAGTAGTAATTAATTCGGAGGTAATTGAGGAAGCGATTGTTAAAAAAATAGGTTTTCACGCTTGTATAGCCGCTACTGGAAAATTGGTAGAATCGAAAGGTGCCGGACAAGCCATTGAACTACAAGCCGAAAGTGTAGCAGTGCTTGGTGAAGCCGATTTAAATGTATATCCTTTACAATCTAAAAAGCAATCGATGGAATTTTTGCGCGAGCATGCCCATTTTAGAATGCGTACCAACACCTTTAGTGCGGTTTTTAGAATTCGTCATGCAGTGGCATATGCCGTTAATCAATATTTTCATGAGAACGGTTATTATTATTTGCATACACCAATTATAACAGGTTCTGATGCAGAAGGTGCTGGAGAGATGTTTAGGGTAAGTGCTTTAGATGCCAAAAATCCGCCATTAGCAGAAAATGGTGAAGTGGATTGGAAGCAAGACTTTTTTGGAAAGCAAACCAACCTTACCGTATCAGGCCAATTGCAGGCGGAAGTGGGCGCTTTGGCTTTAGGTAAAGTGTATACTTTTGGTCCCACTTTCCGGGCAGAAAATTCTAATACCTCACGGCATTTGGCTGAGTTTTGGATGATTGAACCGGAAGTGGCCTTCAACGATATTTTTGATAACATGGATCTTGCGGAAGATTTTGTAAAGTATCTGATTAATTTTTGTTTAAACAACTATCCCGATGATCTGGCTTTTTTAGATGAGCGCATTCAGCAGATGGAAAAACAAATGAAGAAGGAAGATCGTCGTCCGATGGGTTTATTAGAAACCTTACGTTTTGTAGTAGATAATGATTTTGAACGGATTACTTACACAGAAGCTATTGATTTGTTACGGAACTCTAAACCCTACAAAAAAGGTAGATTTGAATATGAGGTAGAGTGGGGCATTGATCTGCAATCGGAACACGAACGTTGGCTGGTAGAAAAGAAATTTATGAAACCGGTAATTGTTCGCGACTACCCGAAAGATATTAAAGCCTTTTATATGCGTATGAATGAGGACGATAAAACCGTAGCCGCCATAGATGTAATGTTTCCAGGAATTGGCGAAGTAATTGGAGGCTCTCAACGCGAAGAACGTTTAGACAAACTGCAACAACGTATGACAGAAATGAATGTACATGAAGAAGAACTCCAATGGTATTTGGACTTGCGTAAGTTTGGCGGTACACCGCATGCCGGCTTTGGTTTAGGTTTTGAGCGAATCATCTTATTTATTACGGGCATGGGTAATATTAGAGATGTAATTCCTTTTCCTCGTACGCCGGGCAATGCCGAATTTTAGAGAATAAAGCATGGTGTTTTAAATAGATACAGTAGCTTTTGATATTTTAGTGTGTACCTACTCCTTAAATTTTGTTAAAGTGTATTTTGCTGGCGAGGCAACCCTATTAAAAAGTAGATGATAAAAAAATACTAAAAGAGGCTTAAAACGCCACTTTTTTACCATCTTAATTGCAAGAACCTCTTACAAACCACCACTCTTTAACAAAATTTAAATTTTTAACTCTAAATAGGCACTTTATATTTTAATTGAGTAGATAAAAGATGTATTTTTGCACTGTCTGTTATGCAGATAATATGAAACAAAGCCTAAAAAACTTATTTCATTTAAAAAACAAATTGTATGTTTGTAGTTGGTAATAATACCATAGTTATCTGGTATTAATTATTTTTTGACATTTATATTAGATTCAATTAATTTTAAACCATATTTAACATTTAAAGAAAATTATAAATTTAAATAAAAGTAGTAACGTATGTTAAGCCTTACAAAAAAAATTAGCCTGTTAACGATAGTTGGTATCTTAATAGGTACGGTTATGTTTGCACAGGAAAAAAAGTGGGATAAATATCCATATCCTGAGTGGAGAGATAGTGAGTACAAAGAGTACATTCCTGAAAAAAGACAAGATCAACAAGATAAGTTTTTGGACAGCAAGTATACCCATCCGGCAAAACCTAAGCATAAAACTGAAATTGGTGTAGACTTAGGTTCTTTGCACATTAACGGAGATGTGCATCCCGCCTCTAGAGTTATTGGACTACCGGGTTACGGTTTGGGTTTGCACGTTCGTAGATCAATAGGATACTTGTTTTCTGTTAGACTAAGCGGTATGGGCGGTACTACTTTTGGTCAAAATTGGGAGCCTTCTTATGGTTTTAATGTTGAAGATACCAGAAACCCAGCCTTATCCGGAAATATTGGTCTTGATGGTAGCACAAGCATTTATGATACATTTAATGAATTTCCAACGCCTAATTATACCAGAGATTTAGATGAAGGTGGTGAACCTTATGGACCTGGTTTTGTTTATCACAACTACAAAACTCAAATTAGAGATATCTCTCTTTCTGGTGTCGTTAATTTAAACAACCTTAAGTTTCATAGCAAAAGAAATTTAATGAATTTCCACGCATTTGCTGGTTTTGGCGGTTTGGTTTACAGTACGCGCATGAATCAATTAAATGATGGTAATGTTAGTTCAAATGAATTAAAAGATTTGCAATATGACTATCAAAGTGTGGTTGATGGCATTACTCAAGGTTTATGGGAAAACCGAAAAGAAATTTTGAAAGAGTTAAAAGATATGTCTGACAAAACTTATGAGTCAGAGGCAGAACGTCATCGTGATGATATTGGTGGCTTATGGTTTGGCGATAACTTTAATTTTCAACCAACTGTTCACGTTGGTACTGGTGTTAGTTTCAAATTGACTGAAATGATTAACTTAGGTTTAGATACCAAAATTACCATTACCAGAGATGATTTATTAGATGGACAACGTTGGCAAGAATGGGGCGGTTTATCAAGAGATTTTGATACCTATTCCTTCACTAATGCTACCTTAAACTTTAACCTTGGCGGAGACAAATCTGTTGAACCTTTGTATTGGATGAGTCCTTTAGATTATACTTACGAAGAACTACAAAAGTTTAATGATTTAGAAATCCCTCCTCCTTATGAGTTGAAAGATAAAGATGGTGACGGTGTACCCGATGAGTTTGATGATGAAGCTGATACTCCAGAAGGTTGCCCGGTAAATACCAGAGGAGTAAGTTTAGATAGTGATGGTGACGGTGTTATTGATTGCGAAGATAAGCAACCATTTACTGCTTATGATTTAATTGGAGATGTTGATAAAGATGGTGTTGCAGAGCGTCCGATAGTTGAGCCTAAGTGTGATTGTCCTGAACCGATTCAAACCACCATTTCTGCTTGCGATTGGTTTTTACCTATGATTCATTTTGATTTAGATAAAGCTGATTTAAAGTCAGAGTTTTATCCACACTTACACCATGTGGCAACTGCTATGAAGGCTTGCCCAAGTATGGAAGTAGCGGTTGTTGGTCATACCGATACTCGTGCTGGTGATGAGTACAACAATAAGTTATCTTGTAGAAGAGCGCAAGCAGCTATTGATTACTTAGTACAAAATTATGGTATTGATCGTTACCGTTTAAAAAAGAGCTTTAAAGGTGAAACTTCTAACTTAGTTGCTAGTGCGAAAAAAGATGGTGAGCACTACTTAAACCGTAGAGTCGAATTTTTAACAGGTGCTGCAGCATCAAGTTATTATGATTTAGGTCCTTGTCCTGGTGAAGAAGGTTACATTAACCCTAATCCGGTTTCAAGTGATTCTTACTATGGTACAGGAAGCGGAAGCTCTATATTTATTGATAAATAAGTATACATTTTAAGATATTTTAAAGGGATCAGAAGTACTTCTGATCCCTTTTTTAGTGTGTCGTGCATAGAGGCGATATCTAAATGATGCAAGTGTACTATAGCAGTATGCAATCACCAAAATTTTGTTCATCGATTTTTTTAACAAGTTTATCTAAGGAATGAGAAAAAAATAAATTTACATTCTGACTTTGCAATTTTTCGATATACTTCATTGAAAAGCCTCGTCTTGGTTCCCCACTAAGATTGCTTTTTTCACCTCGTTTATCAAAAAAATCCTTTATCATAGATGGTAAATTTATTCTCATCATTCCTAAATAATAAAGTACTTAAGTTTCGGTATTAGTATTTATTTCATAGTAAACATCCAAATGACCTGTTCACTTGTTGTAGTAAAGTGACAGTGCTTTTGTTGACACAATAGAGCAGGTTCCATTGGAACAGCAATTATTTTACTACCGAAACTTAAATAAAGTAGTTGACACTTTTTTGATATTTTTTGAAGCGAAACTATTATGCTTTATAGTAACACCCGTCCCGCTTTCCGCTCAAATGCCATTTGCCTGCGCTGCAAAAGCCACGCAAAATGGCATAACCGCTGCAATCGGGGCTAGTTTAAAAACTTCGGTTCTACGTAGAAAAATAAAAACAGAGGCACTCGAAAACAGAAATGTATCAACCACTTTGATAAACTTGTCATTTTTTTAGAGTAATTTTAAGATGTCAAAGAATATAATTTAGTTCAGAATGTTATGTTTTCTCAGTTAAAGGCTACGACGTCCATACCGTGTTTGGCATTACCATTGGTTGTAATAGAAAAAACTATAAGTGAAAGAGCATAAATTAATACTTCCGATAATCGTAATCTCTCAGTTTTGTTGCACATCACTATGGTTTGCGGGTAATGCTGTAATGAGTGAGCTTATCATAAATTTTAACCTTAATGCTAGTGCTTTAGGGCACTTAACATCAGCTGTACAATTTGGGTTTATTTCAGGTACGCTGATTTTTGCTATTTTGACTATTGCTGACCGTTTTTCACCTTCAAAAGTGTTTTTAGCCTGTGCTTTACTGGGTGCCCTGTTTAATGTTGGAATAATATTGGAGGAAAACTGTTTAGCCAGTATCCTATCACTTCGTTTTATTACGGGTTTCTTTTTAGCTGGCATATACCCTGTTGGGATGAAAATAGCCGCTGATCATTTTGAAAAAGGATTGGGTAAATCACTTGGATTTTTAGTTGGCGCTTTGGTGCTTGGTACAGCATTTCCTCATTTAGCAAAAGAAATAACGGAAGCATTTCCATGGAAATCGGTACTCCTCCTCACTTCATCTCTTGCCATAATAGGAGGTTTATTGATGTTGATAATGGTGCCCGATGGTCCATACCGGAAACCTGGAAACCGTTTAAACATATCAGCCTTTTTTGATGTATTTAAGAATCGGAAATTTCGCTCTGCCGCCTTCGGTTATTTTGGCCATATGTGGGAGTTATATGCCTTTTGGGCTTTTGTACCGATCATATTAAAAACCTATAGTATAAAACACGTTGAAGCAACCTTTAATATCCCGTTATTATCTTTCGTTATTATAGGAATAGGCGGGCTTGCCTGTGTACTAGGCGGTTATCTTGCACAAACAGCTGGAACTAAACGAATAGCACGATTAGCCTTGATCTTATCATGTGTCTGCTGTTTAATTTCACCGTTGATCTTTATGACTAATTCTGAAAGCTTGTTTATTGGTTTTCTTATTTTTTGGGGAATGGTTGTGATTGCAGACTCGCCTCTCTTCTCAACTTTAGTGGCTCAAAATGCATCAGCAGAAATAAAAGGAACAGCATTGACCATTGTAAATTGTATTGGTTTTTCAATTACAATAATCAGTATCCAACTGCTGAATATATTACAGGCATCAATAAACCCAACCTATATTTATACAGTGTTAGCATTAGGACCTATCTTTGGTTTAATAGCTTTATACGAAAAGAAAAATATAACTACATCTAATAGCTATTAGCAAATACTATATAACTTTCGTTTGTTCTAAAAAAACGAAATTGAAAGCTAAATCAAAATTTAAAACCTTGGACAATACATCATTGGTGCACGTCTTTTAGCATCAAACAATTTGCCAACATAGCCTACCGATATTTCAAAACCTCCTTGAGAAGCATTGGCTATGCGTAAATCAGAAACGGTTAAATCATAGCTGATACCAAAACGTAAATCTTTATAATCAATACCGCCTACAAAAATAACTTCGTGCGGTATTCTATACCAAACACCCATAAATAAAGCAGTACGGGCATCGTTACGAGAATTCTCTAAAAAATTATATCCAATGGCAGTACCAACGTTTAATTCGCGGGCACCGGTTTGTTGCATAAAAATAGCACTCGGTAACAAACTAAAGGTTTCATTGATAAAAATTTCACCACCAGCATGTGCTACCAAACGAGAGCCTAAGCGATTATCTGAACCAAGAAAAGATTCTTTAGGCTGCCCAAAGTGATGCAAAGCAATACCGCCATATCCACTAATGCCTTCAGTCATTTTACCGGTGTACATGGCACCTACATTAAAATCAAAATAACTAAATGAATTATTTTGTATAGGTTCTCCATTAATACCGGCATTAATTAAAATGGGGTCGGGTCCGTTTTCTCCAATTTGATTAGGAAAAGTAAGTTTAGTAAAGTCAACACTTTTTTGGGTAAAGCCCCCTTGTATACCAACAGAAATATTATGTGCTTTAAAACGATCCATACTTTTATGGTAAGCAGCAGACAATAATACGGTTGTATTACTTAAATCACCTTCACCGGCAACATCATTGTAGGCAACAATACCAATGCCGGCATGGTCACCTCTAAGCATGCCTCTTAAAACGGACATATCGCCGGAAACAGCGAAAGTATTATATGGTGCAGGAATGGTTGCATATTGATTTCTAAAAATTGCCGTTAAACGATAGCTACCGTTTAAGTTACCCGTCATTGCAGGATTAAGCGTTAACGGGCTGGCATAAAACTGCGAAAAATGAATGTCTTGGGCTTGTACACTCAATAAACTTATACAGCTTAGAAAAACAATAAAATATATCTTTTTTATGTAATTAAACATGGATTAAAATGTTAATGTGCTAAATTAAATAAATTGAATCAAGATTAAAGCATAAATGTAAATTAAACATGGGGTTTTCGCCTTAAAAAAATGAATTTTAACAGAAATATGTAAAACTAACGGCGAAATGGCGTAACTAAGTACTCAATCATTTTTTGGAATCTTCCTTCAAATTTATCGTATTGTTTTATGTGAAAAAATAATGTGGATAACTTCTTGTTGGACTTATCAATAAAAAAAATAATTTTATCTTTTTAAATAAAATAATTTTACGAACATTTAAAATTTATTATGGGAAAATTCGACGAACTAATGGAGACTTTCGTTGCCGATATGACTAAGAAAAAAATCGGCGGTGCCAAAATTGATCAGGCAGTTTTAAAAGGAGCAGCTAAGGCTTGCGGTCCATCTTTATATAGGAAGGATTCTGCAATAGTAGCTTGTTCTGATAAAGAAGAAATGGCTCGCATTAGAAAAAACTTTTTGTTGAAGAAATTGGAATTGAAGGATACGCCTAAGTTAGACGAAGCTTTGAAAGAAGTTTGCAAAGAAATGGGAAGTTCAAACCGAAACAAATATCGGGCAATTTTTTATTATCTGCTTATCAAAAAGTTTAAGAAAAGTACAATGTTTAAATAAGCAAGTACGTAAATTAATTTCGACAAAGTTGAATAATGCCTTAGTCAGTTCAACATACGCTTCAAAAGGTGTGTTCTGCTTTGTTGGAATGATTGACAAAAAGCAATCCCACGAGTAAGCTCAATTTTTTACACTCGTGTATAAGTGATAAACCTCGCTTAAAGCTCATATTAATTGAAGTTACCAACATTGGTTTGTTGTTACTGCATCCAATTAACTAATACATCTGCAATTTCTTTTCCTTTGTCTTCTTGTAAAAAATGTCCGCCATCTTTTATTACTTGATGTGCTTGCCCTAAGGCTCCGGGTATATTTTTTTGGTAATAAATGTCCTGCCCCGAAAACATGGGGTCTTTATCTGAGAAGAGGGTCAAAAATGGCTTTTCCCAAGTTAACCATGTTTCTTTCCAAATTTTTTTATTCAGCAAACATTCCGGGTTATCCATTTCTATAGGAACTAAAGAAGGAAATATTTTTGCCCCCGCCATATAAGCTTTCTCAGGAAAAGGAGCCCAATAAGCGGCTATTACCTCATCACTTAATTGATTAACTGTTGAATTTTGAAGAACCTTTCCCACATTCATTTTGTCTGTTTTTTTAGCATAGTCTCTCCATTGAGTAAATACAGCTATTTTAGATAGATCACTAATACCCATAGGAAAAGTAGTATTGGCAATAGCCATGCTACTAAACTTTTCGGCATATTGAGCAACTAAGCGAAACCCAATTAAGCCACCCCAATCTTGCCCAAAAAGTGTAACGTTATCTAAGTCTAATTGTTTTAAAATCTCGCTCGTCCAATTAACATGATTTTGATAGGAATAATCATCAAACTCTATCGGTTTAGATGATTTTCCAAAGCCGATTAAATCGGGCGCAATAACCCTGTGCCCGGCTTTGGATAAAACAGGTATCATTTTTCTATATAGATAAGACCAACTTGGTTCTCCGTGTAATAGTAATATAGTTTGTTTTGCATCCTTTGGTCCTTCATCAACATAGTGCATTTGTAAGCCATTATTAATTTCAATAAAATTGGGTTTAAATGGATAATCTTTTAAACCGGTAAACCGTTTAGTTGGTGTATTGATAAACTTCATATTTTGTTAATTTTCAAATTAAATTAATAGCCTTTATTTTGCTATCTAAATAACATGTATTTTTGAGAATTATCAAAATGAAATGCTTTTAAATTTTCGATGATGAATCAATCTTAAAATAAAAGCATACTGTAATAAAATAAAAGTACGTGCCATTAAATCACTTTAAAAATTTTGCCAAAATTTCTTTATCAACCTATAATTTAAAAGGCTTAGCTATAGATACAAAAAAAGCCTTAAACGGATTATCTAACGAAATTCAAGCAGCATATGAAGAGCTAAATAGCGAGAAAGTAAAAACAAGGAGATGCAATTTTTTCAATATTCCTAATACAGAAAAAGAACATTATGCAGAACATTTGATTGACATTGTTACAAAAGGAAAGATAATATGTGGCATTCGACATTTAAATGGTCAACCTGACAAGGCTTTTGTAAACATCCTAACTGATTTTGAAACGACTAAAAAAGAACTATTAGCAATATATGATTCCACTCTGGCTAAATATTTCACGCCATTTAATCCAATATATATAAGATACTACACTAAGCAAAAAATATTGTCAAACTTTAGAAGCAACTGTTCTTTAGTTCAGCATGCTTCTTTAATAAAAGAGGCTATTGAATTTGAGGAGGAGAAACATATGAATTTAATTAGTCCGGAAAGTGATAATTACCTTAAGCCTTATGTAGAAGAATACGAAAAATTTCATCAACAAAATCCTGAATTAAAAAACAAAGTGCCCTGTAATAATTTGAAAGACATGGAAGCTTGTAGACTTGCAGGGCTTTTAAAAGAGGTTCAATATAATAACAAGTCCATTGGAATTATTGCTGCACGAAGAGAAGAATTTTTAGGGCATTCTGGAATATATTTTATGGAAATTATGATCAATGAGGTTTGGAAGGGTAGGGGATTGGCAAAAGCTATTCAACGAAAATATATTGATGAAATTTGTACAGCCGATGAAATTGTTTGGGGTACCATTGATATGGATAACTTACCTTCCTTTAAAACAGCCAAAGCCAATTTAAGAAAAGAAGTACGTTATGAGAATTTTGTGAAAATTGATCAATCTTCATTAAATAAAAATAAAATTAAATAACGTGGAAGCTGCAGTTACTTGTTCTATTTGTAATAGAGTGTTAGGTGAGGTGAATATTTCTAAACATCATCTAATTCCAAAATCGAGAGGTGGTAAAGGTGGTGAAACAATTACTATACACAATATTTGTCATCAAAAAATACACGCCACTTTTAGTGAAAAAGAATTGAAAAGAGAATTTAATACCATTGAAAAATTACTAGCTCATGAAAGTATAGCTAAATTTATCAAATGGGTGGCTAAAAAAGATCCTTCATTTTATCAGAAGAATCATACTGCCAATACAAAAGAAAAAGTAAAGTATAAAAGACGCATATGAATTTAGTAAGTTTTTAGTTGCTTTTATATTTATATTTATATTTTATTAATATTATTATATATAAAAGTAATGGGATTAGTAAGAGCAACAAGGCATACCAATAAATAGGTGTATTTGTTGTTTCAGCTTTAAAAACAGGCTCCATATTACCGGTAGCCACTAAGCCGCCCCAAAAAAATGGATGAGCGGAAAAATTGTTAGCCGGTTTTTGCAGGTAGCTTAACTTGGCTTGTTGTAAAGCCTTGTGTTTTGGCATACCCTCTTTAAGAAAAGTAAAAAATAATTCGCTTAAATGAGCAGTTTGTTTATCGGGTAAACTCCATAAGCTCATAATTACGCTAGGGCAACCGGCATAGGCAAATGCCCGTGACAAACTCATCACCCCTTCACCGTTTTTTAGTTGACCGGTGCCGGTATTGCAAGCGGTTAACACCATTAAATCTGCGTTAATTTGCAAAGTGTTTAAGTCGCCCATGGTTAAGTCTTCTTCCCCAAAAATTAATTTTGAATTTTGTGGATTTTCATCATCCACTTCGCCGTGCATGGCAAGGTGTTGTATTTTAGCCCGGTTCACATTTTTCAAAAATTGTTGTTTACTGGCGGCTTCGTTAATATAACTTTCACCATTTAATAATGAATCTATTTTTAAAACCGCTTTACTGGTGTACAGCAGGTTGCTGTAATCTCCCCTTAAGCTAAATGTATTATTTTTTTGTTGGCTTACGCTTTCTACCATTTGAGCAGCAGTACTTTCATAACTTGGCGCATAACCAATATAATTTAATGCATGCTTTGGTTGTTTTTTTTGAAAAGCATCTGTTAAAAAAGAAGAAGAATACGCATAACCAACCGCATATTTTTTTAAAACATAAGATAGTGCAGTGAAATTTTTGTTGTCGGTTTGTAGGCTATCACTAAGCAGTAAATCAAAAGGCAAATAGTTTAACTGATTATCAGGAATAATTAACAGTTGCTGTATATTTTTTGAAGCAATAGCTTTTAAGGGTTGTTGTAATATATAATTGTACAAGGTAGTTGCTTGCTCAACAAATGTTTTATAAATACGCGAAGGCGGTATGCTATCAATAATGCCCCATTTAATCGTTTGTCTAAAAGCATCAATTTGCTGAAATAAATCAGCAGGGTTTGGAGCCTTAAAAAACCGCTTTTTGTTTTTTTCTATTTGTAAAATGTACAAAATATCTTCACTTAAAAAATACTCAATTACCGAAGTTTGATTATCTATATGAGTTTGTATTTGAGTAATATTAACCGTTTTGGTATTGTATTTAAGGGTGTAGTATTGCGGATGTTCTTTTTCTAACTGACGTTTAAAAGTTTTATATTCATTTTGAATTGTTCGTAATTTTTGCCGGACAGAATCTTTATTTTTTACCTGATTTTCCTCTTTACGCAAACGGTTAATTTCGCGCCGGTAGTTGTTTTCTTTTTTAATCAAACTTTGGTTTAAACCCAACTGTATAGCTTTGTTTTCGTTTAGGCGATTAAGTAGCACATGGGCTTTATTGGTATGTATAAATTGAAAAGCCAAATCAATATATATAGAATCATTTGTGTTTTGAAAACCAGTATCAAAAATTTGCAGCCCCAAATTGTATGCCGGTCTAATCATTTCATTAAATCGCAATAGTTCACCTACTTCTTTTCTTCTTTGCTGAATAAGCGTATCACATTTTCGTATAGCTTGTTGAGCTTCATCCAAGTTCAGATAGTCTCCGTTTTTGTTATACAAGGCATAATTTGATTGAGCAATACGGTAGTGTAAATCGGCTTGGTCAGTCAAATTTTGTTGTCCTTTTTCGGTATTTGCAAGGATTAAATAATTAAGGGCGGCAGAATAATTTTTATTGTTATAAAGCATTTTAGCTAGTTCAATTCTTTGATAGAAGGAAAAATTTTTCACTTTATTTAAATAATCATTCATCCTATTATAATTATCTAAATAAAAAAATAATACTGCCGTATCGTAATACAACCGGTCCAATAAAGATGGCTCTACCGAAGCATTTTCAGCTATGGCAATGGCTTGCTTAAAATTAGCTAATGCCGCATCCATTTTTTGGGCATTCATATTTAATATGCCAAAGTTGTTTAAAGTTTTTAAATAATATTGATGTGTGTTACCGTAAAATTTTTTAAAAAGGCTTAAAGCTTTGGTGTAACTCTTGTAGGCGTTTTGATAGTCGTGGGTTGTTTGCTGAACACTGGCAAGATTGTTATAAAGTTTACCGAGATGAGGATGTGCCTTTTGGAATGTATTTTTTAAAACCTTAATACTTAATTGATAATATTGCAAAGCCTCGGTATAATTAGCTTGTTGTTGTTGTAACTGTGCTAAGCCTTCATAACTTTCTGAAAGAGAGGGATGCATTTCATTTTGAAATACAGCTTTTCTGCTACTTAAGCAAAGTTGTAGCAAACTATCAGCTTGTTCAAATCGCTCTTTTTTCAATTGAATTTTTCCTAACCAAAAATAGCAATCAGCAATTAATGAATGTTTTGGATTAAGGAGGTCTTTTCGTAACTCCAAACATTTAATCAACTTTTTTTCTGCGGTTAAAAATTCTTTTTGACTAAAAAAATATAAACCGGTGTTAAAGTGATAGTTGGCTACTGCAGCTTTCATGTTTTTTTTAGGATGCATAGCATAAGCCTCGTTAAACCACTCAAATGCCTTTTGATTGGCATCTAATTCTATATTGATCAATCCTTTAAGCTCGTAAATCAAAGCAAGCTGAACACTGTCAGTAAATTGTCGATTTTTTACTTTAATAAATTCTTTTATTTCTAATGCCTTTTTATAGTTTCCTTGCTTAAGTTGTAAAAGTGATTGTAAATAATATGTGTTTTGTTTAACTCCAATATTGTTGAATTGATGTTTTTTAATCAAGTTTAAATTTTGACTAAGCAAACTGTCTGCCTCTTGGTAATTTGCTATATCTATCCAAAGCTTAATTAAATGATTACTTGCTTTAATTGAGCAAATCTTATTCTTTAAACTATCGCAATAATTAATGGCTTTTTGGTAATTCAATTCAGCTTCATCAAATTGCAAGTTTGATACATAAAATTCTCCCTCTGCTAAGTAAAAGTCAAAATTACTTTTTTCGATACTATTAGAAAAACAGCATATACAAACAAGACAAAAGCTAATCAATAGACTAAAAGTTAGCCTAAAAGACGCAATCGGTGTTTTTTTAGGCTTGGTAATTGTATTATTTAACCTTAAGTTTATCAAAAATTTTAAAAATTTTATTTTGCGGATGTTTACCTTTTTTAATATTTTGGTTATTAATGTGACGCCGTAAATAAAGGTAAGTTTATTTATGGATAATAAAGAAAACTTTGATTTAAACGGTGTTTTTAATGAGCATTATCAATATTGTGTAAATTGGTTAATGGCACATTTAAAGTGTCAAAAACAAGATGCAGAAGATTGCTTTATGGATGCTTTGGTAAAATTGCAAATGCAGGTTAAAAACAACACCTTTAAACAAATTAATTTGAGGGGTTGGTTAGTTACGGTTGCAAAAAACATCTATTTATCAACAAAAACAAGTAAATATAAAATTATACCGATTGATGTAGATAAAGCAGAAGCCTATTTGAGTGAACAAAAAGGAATATATGATGCTTCATTTAATCCATTATTAAAAACAGAAATCTTAAATGAATTAAAAACAGATGAAAAAAACCGGATAGCTGCATACCAAAAAGCCTACAGCAATTTGGGGGCTGCCTGTAAAAAAATTTTAGATCGTTTAAAAGAAGGCGTTAAACTTAAAAACTTAACCGAAGAATTAGGATATGCGAGCTATAACTCATTGAAAACAACCAAAGCGCGCTGCCTTAAAAATTTAAAGAAGCACACCCTAAACTTGATGAACAACAAAAATTAAACAAATATGGATAGAGAATTTTTACTCGAACAATATTTGATGAATGAATTAAACGATGCTGAATGGCATCAATTTAAAACTTTAATTGAAAGTGATGAAGATTTTAAAGATGAGGTTGAAATAAGAAGCATACTATTTGCCGATTATAAAACCGACCTTAAAAAAGAATTACTTAAAAACAGACCTGTGGTTGATGAAGCAAAACCTAAGATCCGTACTTTGCTTAGACCAATTTTTGGAATTGCAGCTCTATTGTTATTTGGAGTATTGGGTTTATTACTTTTTCAATTGAATGATTCGGTTGATTTAAATACATTAACTAGTCAATATATTAGCGAAGCTCCACCAAGCCCAACTACATTAATGGGGGAACATGAGCGTGATAATCTCAATTTAAAAGCCGCAATTGAAGCATATCAAAACGAACAGTATGATATAGCAGCTGGTTTTTTCGAAAAAATTGAGCAACCCGGTAATCTTGAGTACTTTTATCTTGGCTTAAGTTACCTATATCAAAATCCTCGCAAAAATAAAAAGGCAATTGAAAACTTTGAAAAGGTTATTGAATCACCCAATAATTTTACCGAAGATGCTTTGTGGTATATTAGCCTAAGCCACTTACTTCAAGACAATAAAATTGAAGCCCGTAATTATTTAAACCAAATAAAAAAAACCTCTGCCAATTACAACAATGCTAACCGGCTATTGAAAAAAATTAATCAAAAAATATGAGGTTTGCTCCCTGGCTTATCCTTAAAAATTGTTTTGTTGTTCGGGTTTTTTATTTTTCTTGAAGCAATGTGATTCAAACAGCTTTCATTAAAATTTGCTATTGTGCCGTTAGAAAACGATTGTTGCAAATATTGGGCATAATTGTATAAGCCGGTATAACTTTTTGCCTGTATACTTAATATGGTTGGCATTACTGTGTAATCAATTTTCGATTCTACATTTCTATAAGGCAGTAAAGCCTTAATTTCTTTCACTAATTGATGGGCATTTTGGGTGTTATGGGCATTTTGGGTGTTATGGGTGTTTTGGACATTCTTTTGTGCTGAGGTGTCAAGTGAAAAACAACAGATCATCATCATTACACCAACAATAATATTTAAGGCGAAACTTCCAAAGCCGCATAAGTAGTCGTCTTGCTTTTCACGCCAACATACGTTCCAAGTGTAAAACGGAATCCTCGCTCCGCTTCGTTTTGCTGTGGGCTTTGCCTTACAATCGAAGCTAAATATCAATAGGGAGTCTGTCGTATTTACGTTGCTGTAGTTCATAATATGTGTGGTTTAAAATTAATTTTCAATTTTATTTAGTATTTGAATAAGCATCTGCCGCAAAATAGTTTCGTTTTCATTAACATTAATTAGTTGTTTATTCAATTCCGAAAATTCATCAGATAATTGAGTTTGCTTTTTTTTCAAGCTATTTAATAAAGTTACTGCATCTGCATTGGCTTTGTTGGCTTTTAAATAATTTTTAACTATCTGTAATTCGTTGTATAAATCTACAATACGATATTGCTGTAAAACCTGTTTAGGAGCTAACTCAACATAAATGGCATCTTCTAAAATTGGTATTTTGTTTTCGAAGGCATTTAACAAAATTTCTCTAGTTGAAACACCGGAGCCCATCTGCACTTTTTTATCAAATTGCAATTTACTTTCTGCAACAGGAATAGCCCATAAAATTAAATCAGTATCGGCAGCATTATATTCATTTAAATAGGTTTGTATGTAATTATCCAATTCATAAAACGCTTTAGTTTTATAATCGGTTTGCATTTTAACTGCATCTGGAAAATAAAAAAGCACATCGGTTTCATCTAATATTTCTATTTCTTTATACAAATCATAATTGCGTAACATTATATAACCGGTGTAACTTTCTTTTTGGTTTTCAGTAATTTGAAAGAGTAATTGTTTATCGGCTGCCAACTCCGCTACTGATTGATACGCACCCAATTTGGAGATCGTAAACTCATCATTATTATTAAAATAGATTACATGAAATTCAAATAATACTTCTTCTGCTACTTCATAATTTTTAAAATGTTGCTCAACAAATTGCTCGGCTTTTGTAAAGCGTTGTTGAGCTTGTTTATTTACAAACACTCTATTTTGCGTTATCTGTTTGTTACAAGAACTCAACAACATAAAAATAGAAATGCTTATAAATATAAACGTTAATTTATCTTTTAATCTGAAAATATTAAGTAAATTCATAAATTAATAAAATTTATACGATGGTAAATATAAAAATTATCATCAGAAAAAATTTAAAAAGAATAGTATAGTTACTTCATACTGTATACAAATGACAACTAAACGATTTAAATAATTTTGATGTGTGCTATAATTTTAATTGCCAACAAATAATATTTTAGATGAACAAAAAAAGGTTAAGTAGCCATATCGTTTTTATAGCTAATTTCTATATAGCTTATGCTGAAATCTTTAATTAATAATGGCTTCTTATTTGGGTCAAAAGGTAAAATTTAATAAGATATTTTATGACCTATTTTAAAGCATTAAGTCACTTTAATTTATCAACTTGGCTTTATTTTTGAAGCATGTATACTTTTAGCACACACGCAAAATTAATTAACCATGAATCTAAGCCAACTAAACGTGCTAATAAACTCCCTATATGCATATCTAATCTATAAATTTCATCACTTCATAAAATGTAATGCCTTACTTGTATTCATTTTTTTATTGATGATGAATACGGTAGGTTTTGCACAACTTTCTGGCAGTTACACCATTGGTGGTACTTCACCAGATTATGCAAGCTTAACAGAAGCAGTCAATGCCTTAAGCCTCAACGGAATTAATGCGCCGGTTGTTTTTAATATTAGAACAGGTGTATACAACGAACAGCTTGCCATCGAAGAAATTGTAGGCGTGTCTTCAACCAACACCATAACCTTTCAATCCGAAACCAACAATGCTTCGGACGTAACCATTCAGCACGATGCTTCTTCATCAAAAAATTACCTGATATTTTTGGATGGCACAGATCATATAATATTGGATGGGCTTACCTTTCAAACCAGCAGTGGTTCTTATAATGATATGTTATTGTTGAATAACGGAACCAGCAACATCTCGGTCATCAACTCGGTATTTAGCAGCAGCAGCACTAACGGATCGTCAATTTATACACGGGGGAACACACTCTTTGAAAACATACTGATCGAAAATAATGCATTTACCGGAAATCGTTATGGGATTTATTTATCCGGTAATCTTATTGGAGCAACTATTAACAACAATCAATTTACTTCTAATGCTACCAGCACTTCTTACTATACTATTTACAGTGATAGTCCGGATAGTTTGATAATAAGTAATAATGAAATTAGCAATATTAGTAACGGATCAGGTATTCACGTAAGCTCTTGTGAAAAAGGCTTAGTTATTGAAAACAATCAAATTTATAATCAAGGAAGTGGTATTGGTATTAATGTATCTTCATCTTATGGCAGTGC
>CALHDG010000055.1 GCA_938023075.1 uncultured Chitinophagales bacterium | reverse complement strand
AACTTCATATTAATTGGGAAGAGATACTGGATATTTTTCTCCACTACTTTCCAGAAAATTCCAGTATGACGATTTTAGATGAGACTTAGTTAACGAAAAAGAAAGCCGGAAAGATTGGATGTTAGTTATTTTTGAAAAAGTTGGTCAACAAAATAGCCGGAATGCCAAGTATCAGTTTTGGCGGCAAGATAATTGGCTAATAGAAATTTTCAGTAATACTTTTAGGAATGCGGAGAAAATAAATTTACCAATTTGGAGTAGATTATTTTTTTTCCTGACGAGGCGAAAAACGTAGGCTTAGCCTAAGCTAAGACGAGGCTTTTCAACGAAGACAGGGAGAAAAAGAATCAGTACAGATGGTAAATTTATTTTTGTAGCATTCCTTAAAGATCAGAAATTAAACTATGTTCATCAGAATCCGGTAACTGCCGGTTTTGTTAATCTATAATATCCGTAGTCGGAGACGTACGGATAACGGGATTATTTGTATAGTTCAGCTGTTAATTATAAAGGTAAAGCTTGTTTAATAGAGGTTGATTTGTTGTATTGAAGAATATTATAATATCCGTGACGTACGGATAACTGGTTAAACTAACTATTTAAAATTCACAGGCTTCTTAATTCAAGCATCATTTTAAATAATATGTTGCTTTGGGTATTCATAAACTAAATAGAAACAAACAACCTCATCTAAATTAAATGCCTTCTTTCATGCTTCAATATTTGAAAATATGAATAAATGTTCATAAGTTTGAATCTAGATAAAAGGCAGCTTTCAATTACTATTTGGTTCATTCAATAACAGACAGTTCATCATTAATAATGTAGAGTTCATAATATATAAGATGGGACATAAAAAAGCTTCATTTATAGAAAAAATAGCGGAGACAATAGGCATCATACCTAACCTGCACAAACGGCTTGAAAACGAAAGTGGAGATAACGTTCCTCGTTTGATGGAAGCTGGTAAGCTCGCCAAATTTCCACCACCCGAACAATGGGATGATTGGGTAGAATACGAAGCCAAAGCCTGGCCCCGCAAAGAAAAGAAGCATTATACCATTGTGCCCACCACTTGTTTCAACTGCGAAAGTGCTTGCGGTTTAACCGCCTATGTGGACAAAGAAAAAGGAACAATCCGAAAATTTGAGGGCAACCCTTACCACCCGGGCAGCCGCGGAAGAAACTGTGCGAAAGGTCCGGCAACCATCAACCAAATTACCGACCCCGACCGGATTTTGTATCCGCTAAAAAGAAAAGGCAAACGAGGCGAAGGCAAATGGGAGCGCGTTACTTGGGATGCCGTTTTAGATGACATAGCCGCCCGCATGCGAAAAGCCATCACTGAAAATCGCCACAACCAAATTGCCTATCACGTGGGTCGCCCCGGTCACCAAGGTTATGCCAACCGTGTCATTCAATCGTGGGGAGTAGATGGACACAACAGCCACACCAACATCTGTTCCTCTGGTGCGAGGTTTGGTTACAACATTTGGTATGGTCACGACCGACCTTCGCCCGACCATGCCAACGCCAAATTCATCTTACTAATTTCTGCCCACCTCGAAAGTGGACATTACTTCAACCCTCATGCCCAACGTATTATTGAAGGCAAAATGAAGGGTGCCAAGTTAGCTACAATGGACCCTCGATTATCCAACACTGCTTCAATGTCAGACTATTGGATGCCTACTTACCCTGGCTCAGAAGCAGCTGTTTTGCTCGCTATGGCAAAAGTTATACTTGATGAAAATTTATACAACCGTGCCTACATGGAAAAGTGGGTGAACTGGCAAGAATATTTGGAAAAGAAACATCCTACAAGTAAAGTAACTTTCGATAATTTTATCTTAAAAATAAAAGAAGCGTACAAAGATTATACTCCCGAATTTGCAGAACAAGAAAGTGGTGCAAAAGCCGAAATGATAAGAGAAGTCGCTATTAAAATTGGGGAAGCCGGAGAGCGTTTTGCTACGCACAATTGGCGTAGTGCTTCCTCTGGAAACTTGGGTGGTTGGTGTGTTTCGAGAGCCTTACATTTTTTAAATGTTTTAACCGGAAGCGTAGGCACAAAAGGGGGCACTTCGCCCAACAGTTGGAATAAATTTAAACCAAAATTTTTTGATACACCGCCCGCTCAAAAGTTTTGGAACAAATTGCATTTTCCTAACGAATACCCCTTAGCGATGTTTGAAATGAGTTTTTTGTTGCCTCATTTTTTAAAAGAGGGTAGGGGCAAAATGGATGTTTATTTTTCGAGAGTGTTTAATCCGGTATGGACTTACCCCGATGGTTTTACCTGGATGGAGGCATATATGGATGAAAAACTGTTTGGCTTGCATGCCGCCATGACCCCAACCTGGAACGAAACCGCCTTTTTTGCCGACTATGTTTTACCGATGGGGCACGCTGCCGAACGCCACGACTTAAATAGCTATGCCACCCACTCGGGTATGTGGATTGCTTTTCGCCAACCGGTTTTGAGAGAGGCTGCCAGACGAGCCGGCAAAACAGTCAACTTAACGTACGAGAGCAACCCGGGTGAAGTGTGGGAAGAAGACGAATTTTGGATAGAACTCAGTTGGCGTATTGACCCCGATGGAAGCCTTGGCATTCGCAAACATTTTGAATCGCCGTATCGCCCAGGAGCAAAAATTAATATAGATGAATATTATCAATTCATTTTTGAAAACACTAAAGGTTTACCCGAAGCTGCCCAAAAAGAAGGCTTAACCGAGTTGGATTATATGAGAAAATACGGCGCATTTGAAGTAGAAAAACATTCTTACAAAAAAAATGAATACGAGTTAAGTGAAGCAGATTTAGAAGGTTCAGCAACCAATCCTATAACGGGAGTTATTACCAAAAATGGAAAAGACATTGGTGTTTTAGTGGATGGAAAGTTTTGTGTTGGCTTTCCAACTCCATCGCGTAAAAACGAATTTTACTCGCAAACGATGGTTAATTGGAAATGGGAAGAGTATGCCATACCCACCTATATAAAAAGTCATATTCATCCTGAAAAATTAGACAAAGCCAAAGGGGAGTATGTTTTAGTGCCTACTTTTAGATTGCCTACGTTGATTCACTCTCGTTCGGGTAATGCCAAGTGGTTAATGGAAATTTCGAACCGTAACCCAATTTGGATGCATCCCGAAGATGCCAAACGTTGGGATTTCCAAACCGGCGATATAGTCAAACTAAATACCGATACCGGCTATTTTGTAGATAAGGTTTGGGTAACGCAAGGTATGAAGCCCGGTGTAATTGCCTGTTCGCATCACTTAGGGCGTTGGCGTAGACCGCAAGATGAAGGCAATCGTTGGGCAACCAATACTGTAAAAATTGAAAACCCAAAAAAAGGTGAATGGAAGATGAATACGGTGACTGGTGTTCGACCGTTTCAATCAAAAGACCCGGATAGTTCAAGAGTGTTTTGGTTAGATGGTGGTGTGCATCAAAACATTACCCACGCCGTGCACCCCGACCCAATTAGTGGAATGCATTGCTGGCATCAAAGAGTAAGAATTGAAAAACCCGGACCCAATGATGCTTATGGTGATATTTTTGTAGATACCAACAAATCGCACGAAATTTATAAAGAATGGTTGGCGATGACCCGCCCCGCTCCTGGTCCAAATGGTTTGCGTCGCCCGCTGTGGTTTAAGCGACCTTTGAAGCCGGTTGAGGAGGCATATTATTTGGATAATATAGATGCCTTTGGTAAGGTTAGGGATGGGTTAGCTTGATACCAAAAACTATGCATTGGCGTATAAAAATAAAGTACTAAAATAATTTATATAAGATAAATTACATTACATTGTTAAGCATCATTTTAATAGCCTTTTATCAAACATAAAATCATCTACCTTATTTATTTTAACTTGTTGAAACCATTGATGATTTGGATTTAAAAGTATATTAAATTCTTCTTTTATGATTATCGAAGGCACTTTCAAACAGAGTGTTTTATTTTTTGTAATCCAATCACTTCCAATTGATCGGAGTTTATTACGATTTTGAATTTTATTGAACTTGTTAAATTCTTTCAGGCTAATTTGTTTGATAGAATTTTCAGGAATATTAAGCGTAATAATTTTTAAATCATCTGGTAATTCATGCTTATTCATATGCACTAAAATTTCCAATGCAGCTAATGACCTGTGTTCGACAGTATATAAAACCGATAGTCCTTTTCTATTCCATCTTCCTCCAAACAATCTTGCTCCTGTTCCAGTTAAATCTTTTATAAATTTTGAAACTCCAATTCTATAAACTTGCATTAGCTGTAAACGCCATATTTTATACGTCCTAAAATATCTTCTAATAAATTGATGCCAATTGGTGTATCCATAAAATCTAAAGGACATTTATCTTCCAAGACAAGGATTTTTGATCGAATCCAATTTTGAAATTTCTCTTTCCCAAAAATTGAATATCCTTTATCGAAAAGTTCAACTAATTGAATTAAGTGTGATGATATGTCTTTTTTTAGGATGTGTTCTGCTGAATATCGTAGCAACTGCCTTTCAGATACGGGTAAGATCTGAGACAACTCTTTGCTGCTTAGTGTGGTAAATTTCTGAATCTTTGTTAAGACCTTTATGGGAACTCCATTTCTACCCAATTGTACCAAATCCAAAGAAGAGTTTAGATTTCCATTTTCAAAAATTTTCTTAGAAGAAAGCGTCATATCTTGCCATTTGACATCAAATTTAACGCCAAATGCTGAGAGTTGCAAGTTGTTTTAATTAGAAATCATTCAATGTGCCAAGTAGTTTAATACTGTCGGTTAATTAAATCACTGGAGTGCGTGACAAATTAGGTGCAACATACTCCAAAACTCTCCAAAACCCACCGGCGTCATCTCGGAAAATGTGGAGAGCAACGGAACATTTATCCGAGATCTCTCCTAAAGCTTTGTCCGACTAAGGTAAAATACTTGGTGGATGTTTAGGCGAGATGCCGGATAATCTGCTCCGCAAGCTCAGATACTGGATCGAGTCCAGCACAAGTTTCCGGCATGACGTTTGTTTGGCTTACCTTTATTGAAAGTGTCGGGAGTGTCAATCAACTTGATAAACTTGTCAATACTTAATTAATTTATATTGTGATGCACCAGATATGTCACACACTCAAATCACTGTTAAACAACTCGAATAGAAAGTAAATTGCCATTTTTTAATCTTGCCCTGGTAAAGGTTTAGAAACGTTGTTTTCTATTTAAATTTTACTAATATTATAATTTTCAGATCTCAAATGATCTGGATTTTTGGAAAGACAAATAAAGTAGGCAACTAAAAATGCGATTACTGTAACTACCAGCAATGCCAACGAAATATACAGGACCAAGCCATAACTATTGTTCCAAATACAAACCACTATTGGTGTAATGGGAAAAGCCATCACCCAATAAAATGGTCGCAAAACTGTTGACTTGGGATTTGCTTTGGATAAGAGATCTAATAGTTTCATTTCCAATATGGTTTTTTACCGCTATCAAACCTTTCTTTCATAGATTTCAAATTTTCTAAAAAATGAAATAAGAAAGAATGATAATCCGGTGGAAGTTTTGCAAAGGAAGTTTTGAGTGTATCCATATTATCCAATAAATTAGGAATAAGAAAAATATTTTCTAATATATACAAAAAAATGTTCCTAAAACTATCTTTATCTTCTGAATTTCGCACTTCAGAAATAATGTCAAATAGTACATCTTTTTTATCATAAATGTACAGTTGTTGTAAGCAATTTTGAATAACAATACCATACCTAAAAGACCAAATATTTTCTTCTTTCAAGAAACGAAAAATTGTCATCATAACATTAAACAATTCATGTCTTGAGCGGTCTTGAGAATGCTCTAATAATTTTGATATAGAAAATATATTTTGGTGTGATTTTTTTCCAGTAAATTCTGCTTTAATAGCTTCGTTCACTTTTGAAGCTCTGTCTAAATATTCAAAACCTTTATCATCATTATGAACAATGAAGTAAAGAAGTGCTGTATCAATTAATTCACCATAATTCTGTGGTTCAATTGACAAACCGGCTTCATAAAATTTTAAAGCCAAATCAAAGCTATCTTCTGAATACAAGTGAGCACCTAACCGATATAGAGAAGAAATATTCTCTTTATCGTTTTTTACATTTTCCTTAAAATCTGATATTGCACCATCAATATTACCAACAAAGAATTTCGTGTAAGCCAAATTGTTTAATGCCGATTGATTATCTTCTACTTCAAGACTCTTTTGGAAATTTGCAGCAGCACTATTTATTAAAGTAAATTTTTCCTCATCTTCGGCTTGAATTAGCATGCCATATCTTAAATAAGCACTACCCAAATTATTAAAATTGAAATAGGTCGGCTTTTTTATGACAACTTCTTTTAGCTTCTCAATTTTCAATTTGAATTTTTCTGCTTCATTTATTCTATCTTCTTCTCTTTTTAAAATATCATCAACCCGATTTTTAAGACCTATTTCAAAATCATAGTCTTTGGAATAGAATTGTAACAAATCAAACTTTATTGATGAATCATTCTTAAACGCCTCTTTCGTTTTCTGCAACATCTCCCGCTCCCCAAAAAACTGAAATAGAAAACCAGCCAACAAAGCAATTATAGATTCTCCTTCACGCAACATTTCGCGCTGCTGCCAATACAAACTATACATTCTGTCGTTAACCGAATAATGGTAAGTATTGCCCTGCTTTTGCTTTATGGCTTTTACATAAAAATTTTCCTTTAACCATCTAAAAGGTTTAGAAATTACGTTTTGTTGCTTACCTAAAAGTTCCGCTAATTTACTTTGGGTCATATTTTCGCCATGGCGAATTAACGTGTCAAACAAAAGTTTGGTTTTGGGAGGCATGGCTTTGGTTAAATCTTGATAGTAAGGCGTAAGTTCATCAATAATACCGCGCAAAGTATCGGCAACGCTTTCTATATTTTCTTCTAAAACCAAACGATTTAATATTACTGCAATGCGTGGACTGCCTCCTGTAAAAACAGAAATGGCTTTTACTTTCTGGCGGTTAAGTTCAACATCCTTTAAGGGGTTTTCACCGTGTTCTTTAAGAAAAGCAACCCTTTTATCATAATAAGCCAAACAATCATCTAAAGTCCATGGATTTAGGGGATATTTTTTAAACACGTGAAACAGGCGTTTATCATAATTGTTATCCAAGTCCGGTCGAACGCTGGTGCCAATTAAACTGATGTTTTTAAACTGTTCTAAAAATTCACGTAGCCTGCCATTTTCAATTTCATCTAATTGTGGAATAAAATCTTGCAGGTTTTCCATTGAAAAGAAAATATGAAAATCCGGCTTGTCAGCTTTTTGTTCTTTAATGAGTTGTTTTAGTTTTTTTATGGCATTTCGCCAAGCGGCATCATCTACTTCCCATTTGGCTTGTATATTTTGAAAAGATTGGTTTTGAATAGCTGCACAAAGCATCTCTATTAAATCACCTACAAACTGAAGATTGCTTTGTTCTTCGGGCAATTGTATAAATAAACTGTTGTTAAATTGTGGTAGTCTTTTGCATTTAATTTTTAAGTATTTGGTAAAGTAAGATTTACCAATACCACGTGGTCCGTGTAATAAAAAATGATGATTACTTTGAGGCTTCAAACATCTTTCCATTTCTACAAGTACCCTGTTTAATAAATGTTCTCTGCCTGTAGCCAAAGCCAAAATTTCCTGCATTTCCATCCTAAGAGGATTGAAAGTTGATACATATACACTCATAACTATCTATTTAAATTTTTCCACTCATCTTTAATTAAATTCAGCGAAAAGTGGTATTTTAAATCACTATTGGTGGTTAAAAATTCATAGACTTTTAGTTTCATCAATATTTCATAAGTGTTTGCCTCCTTAACAATTTCTAAAATATTATTAGTACTTATTGGCTGATTTTTGGCTATGTAAGACAAAATACTGCGGGCGGTAGCTAAGTCATTTCCTTTAAATACTTTTAATCTTTCTTGAAATTGATAAATAAAATCACGGTCTAATTGTGGGTATACTTCTTCTTTGTAAAGCTCCTCAATTACGTCAGCGGTTATTTGTCCTTCATAAATTTGAATAACGTGAAAAAAATATTGAATAAAAAGAGGAACATAATCAGGCAGCAAGGATAGAATTTGTTCAATTATTTCGTCACTTAAATTGACTTCATAACTTTCATTGAGTTTTTGTAATAAGCCTTCCGCTTCTGCTTTGGTAAATACGGGCAACTGTTGTGTGATTAAACCTGCCAATAGTTTTCTTGAGATGCCAAGCTCTTCTAACTGTTGGTGTAAATTTAGTGATCCACAAACGGACATAGCCACTTTGGAATTCCGCCAATCTCGTAAAGTTATTAGTATAGATTCAATTTCGTGTAATACATTATCCTTATTTGATTGGCTGATTTTTTCAATCAAAAAGGGTAGTTCGTCAATAAGTAGTATGATTCGCTTTTTTTCTTTCGAAAAGAATCTACTGATCTCTGTTCTCAAAGGGTCGGCATAATCTATAATATCGTTCCGGAGTTTTACGCCGGAACCCGCAACTTTCACTTCTTCGACGTGATCAGAAATAACATCAATTATTTTTTTTGGAATTTTCTTTGTGCTACTCAAATAACGGGAAAGCCTTTCCCCTAAATCTCTTGGTAAAGACAAAAAAAGCTCTTTATAAAGTTCCTCAATGCCTTTATATCTTTGACAGTTAAGATAAACTACTTCAATTTCGTCTTCTTCAATTATACGTCTTTTAATTTCTTCAATAACCGAACTTTTTCCTGTTCTTCTAATGCCAAGCAGTAAAAAGCTATTGCCTTTCTTTAAAAGACTAAATAAGTGCTTTACAAATCTTTCTCTGCCAAAAAAATTCTTTCCTGAAACTGGATTATTACCTGCAATATTTTCCATACGACTATTACTCTACGTAAATAATTACTTTATTACGACTCAAAGATAAGCTAAAATTTTTTGAAATTCAACTATGACTCTAAAGAAATAGTTACTATGACACATAGTAATATTTGGCGCAATAATTTATAACCAAAATTTAGGAATTGAAAACCAGAAATCAATTTGATTTTTTGAGATTTATGATTATGGTTTTACTAAATTTTACTAATATAGCGTATTAAGTAGTTGTATTGAGGGTAATAATGTTGAAGAATACCATTTCTATATTAGCTACTAAATTTAACTTTTAAACTGATAATGCTAATGCAAGATAAATCATGCAAAACCCCACGTTGGCAAGCCTTAAAATCGCAGCTCAATAATTTGAAGCCGGAAGCCTTCAAGGAAAAATTTATGGATTGTTCACCTTCAATAATAATTGATGTGCGAACAGCAGATGAATATAATGTAAGCCATATTGAAGGTGCTATCAACATAGATTATCTACAAGAAAGCTTTTGGGATGAAATAGAGCAATTATCTAATTACAATAATTTATTTGTTTATTGTCGTACCGGAAGACGAAGTATACGAGCTTGTACCTTAATGAGAAACGGTGGTTTTGATAAAGACAAGATTTTTAATTTAGAAGGTGGATATGAGGCTTATGTTAATTCTTCGAAGAATTAGATGAAATGAAGGTGTATTTGTTAATTGTTTTGTATCCAATTTAGATTAAATTGCATTTAATATACCGAATTGTAAAAACATTTGTTTCTTATTTTTTGTCAACTCTTGCACTTACCGCATCGATCTATCCATTCAAAAGTTTTCTCTAAATAAGTAATTTTTATATCTTACAACATTTAGGCATATTGAGAAAACAATTTGGTCATTTTAATGCAGACTAATTTTTTCTTGAAGAGGCTAAAAACGGTCGCTTAGCCTAAGCTAAGACGAGTATTTTAAACGTAGACAAAAAGGAAAAACAACCGTATAAATGGTGAGTTTACTTTTGTGTTATTATTGATTAAATAAATATATGTTAGTATGTCAACTATTCGTCTTAAAGGCAAAGTAAAATTTCAAAAAAATAATAATCAGTTTTTCATCACTTTAAAAAAGCGGGTAAACAACTATTTTGAAGAAGAAAAAATTTCGCGACACGCTAACTTTTCAATGGTTTTTAAAACGCTGTTTTTCTTAATAGCATACATTGGTGGGCTGTTGAGTTTAATAATTTTTACACCAGTATTTAGTGTCGCTGTTATTATTTGGATTTTACTCGGCTTGGCAAAATCTGGCATAGGTATGTGTGTTATGCACGATGCTGTTCATGGTGCCTATTCAGCCAATAAAACAATTAATAAAATATTGGGTTGGACTTTGCATTTAACAGGCGGAGCTGTACACAACTGGAAATTACAACATAACATTTTGCATCATACCTATACAAATATTACACATATGGATGATGATATTGATGCCAAAGTTGTGCTCCGCTTAAGTCCGCATATTATATTTAAACGATTTCATAAGTTGCAATACATTTATGTAACGTTTATTTATTCCATTACCACATTATATTGGGTTTTATTAAAAGATTTTGTGCAGTTTGTTAAATATACAAAAAATGGTGTGAACCCCTACAAACCCAAGCAAAACAAAATTTTATTCGCTAAAATTGTGATCATAAAATTTGGCTATCTTTTTTGTTTTATTGTCTTGCCCATTTTGGCTGGCTTGCCGGTATGGCAAGTACTGTCAGGTTTTCTTATTATGCACATAGTTGCAGGTTTAGTGCTAACCCTTGTTTTTCAGTTAGCGCATGTAGTAGAAGGTTCGGCTCATCCTATGCCAAATGAAGCAGGTATAATAGAAAATAATTGGGCTATTCACCAAATGAATACAACGGTTAACTTTTCGAGAGACAATAAATTATTATCGTGGTTTGTTGGCGGCTTAAACTTTCAGGTAGAGCATCATTTGTTTCCAAAAATTTGCCATATACACTATCCAAAAATAGCTGATATTGTAAAACAAACGGCAGAAGAATTTGGTATTCCTTATTTAGAAAATAAAACTTTTGCTACTGCATTGGTAGCGCATTACAAGTTGTTGAAAGACTTTGGGTCAATAGATTTACACGATGCAATAGGGTAAACAGGACTATCAAAAAAAAATCTTAAAAAAAATCATCTGAACATTTGAATGTATGTTGTAATGTTCATATATTTACATCGGTAGAAATAGCAATAAATATTGAATACATAAAAGAATATTTAGTTTATATATAGATGTGTAATAATTATCATAAAATAAATCATTAATTTAATTAACTAACGAAAGAAGAAATCGAAAAGAAGCCAAAACTTTTTCTCTCTTTCAACTTAAACAAAAAAATATGAAAAAGATAATGAATCCTTTTGCTTTTCTTATGCTGGTATGTTTGTCTACCCTTTTAATAACAGGTTGTAAAGATGATGACAATCCAATGATGGATCCTGATCCGGCTGCAATGGAAACAGAAAATTACGAATTGTGGATAACCGACCAAGTACACAACACAGTGGTTGTATTTGATGGTAAAACCGGAGAAGAAAAAGCCGTGGTTGATATGGCATTGGCAGGCGGCTCAAAACCACATATGGTATTATTTAGCCCTGACAAAAAATTTGCTTATGTAGCATGTGTAGGTGGCGATGGCACTACAATTATTGTACGTACCTCCGATTATGAAGTATTAGAAACCTTACAAACCGGAGCAAGTTCCCATGCAGCAATTCCAACTTGGGATGGCACTAAAGTTTGGGTAGCAGTAATTGCCGAATTTAAATTGGTTGAAATTTCTGTAGATGCTGCTAATGAAAAATTTGAAATAACCAGAGAATTAGACTTGGCTGCAGCTTTGCCCGACTTGGATGACTTTCCGGCAAGCAAGCCAATTTGCCATATGTTTACACCCGATGATGCGGCATGTTATGTCACTCTTTCCGGCGGCGGTTTGGTAGTAGTTGATGTAGAAACTATGGAAGTGATAAAAGAATTCAACAGTTCGAAGATTGATAAAAATGGATGTGGTTTGGTTAATGGGCCTCCCGGATCCGATTTAATGTTTGCCAATTCCGGACTGCCAGAAAGTGGAAGTTTTTATGTATTCAATTCTAAATCGCACGATTTGTTAATGTCTCAAGATGTTGCTGCATCAACTGGCAATATGGATTCGCATGGCGTAGCGATGACGCGTGACAATAAAGAAATGTGGATGATAAACAGATTGACCGACAACGTGATGATATTTGATATTGATTTAATGACCTTTACCGAAACCTTTGAGGTAGGCGATGCGCCCGATTTATTAGTCTTTTCGCCGGGCGGCACAAAAGCTTATATGACGCTTCGTGGCGATGCTCAAACAGGTGGTAATATTGCGCATGCTATTTCTGGTACTACCCCTGGCTATGCAGTTATAGATGTAGCTACCAAAACCGTTGACGAGGTTGTTCAGTTTGGTTCAGCAGATACCAGCGACCCTCATGGTATTGGTTTATTGATAGTTGAATAATAAGTTTAGTTTATATTGAAACCGGAAAAGAAAGGGATTCCTTTCTTTTTCGTTTTTGTATTTATTAAATAAGAAAATAGGGTTGAATTTTTTTGAAGCAAAACAGCAGTGGTTCGTGGAAAGGGTAATCCCGCTTTCCGCTCAAATGCAATTGCTATGCTTCAAAACCTGCGCTTCAAAATTGCATAACCGCTACAATCGGGGCTATTTTGGAGGCTTCGGTTTTTCTTGGGTATAATAGCAAGTTACCATTTCATTTTGAGACGAAAAGCTTCGGATTAATCAGGCAACATTTTTTTAGGTTGAAATCTCAAAAAGATATAAGATAAGATAAGATAAAATGTAAAGTAAATTAAATTAAATACTTTGTGTTTTAAACATTAAACTTGTTTCATCATTACTTTTGTAAAAAATAAAATATGGCAAAACTTTGTGTTAAAAATTTCGGTCCGATAGTTAATGGTTTCTCAAACAACGGAAATGACTATATTGATTTTAATAAAGTAACAATTTTTATTGGTGAACAAGGAAGCGGAAAAAGTACAATTGCAAAACTGTACAGCACATTTAATTGGATTGAAAAAAATTTATGCAAAGAAAAAATTAAAGCTAAAGATATTGATTATCTATTTTTTATAGAGCAATTGAAATTTCATAAAATCGAAAATTTTTTCCCAAATAAGAAAACATATATCGATTTTATTGGAAGTAATTATAGACTTACATTTGATTCAGATTCAAAAACAATTCAAAAAATATTTACGGCTAAACATCTTAAAAATAACATAAATTATGTTTTCCCAAAAATTATGTATGTACCAGCAGAACGAAATTTTATAAGTTCAATAGAAAATACATATAATTTAAAATATCTTTCAAAAAATTTAAATCAATTTTTAATTGAGTTTGAAAATGCAAAATTGTTTTATTCAGATAATACAGTTAAAGTTCAGCTTGGCTTTAAAAATAATTTGAATGAAATTGATTTTTTTTATGACAAAACTAAAAAAAATGCATATTTATCAGGTCATAATTTCAGAATAAAACTTTCAGAAGCTTCAAGTGGTTATCAATCATCTATTCCTTTACAAATAGTTACAGAATACTTAACAAATTTTATACATAATGATGATCTAATTAATAATTCGCTTTCAGTTGAAGATCAAATCAATCAAAAAAATGAAATTTCTTCAATTTTAAATAAAAAATTAAAGCTAAAAGATGAAGAAGAAAATGAAATTGAATTTATAAAAAGAAAATACAATTATGAAAAATTTGTAAATATTGTTGAAGAGCCAGAGCAAAATTTGTTTCCAAAATCTCAAAAATATATTTTATATAAACTTATAGATTGTGCAAACCAAAACGATTTAAACGAATTAGTTTTAACTACACATAGCCCTTATTTATTAATGCATTTAACTTTGGCTATAAAAGCATTTAAAATAAATAAAGTTAAAAATAGTAAATCGATCAACAAAAAATTAGAAAAGATTGTGCCTTTAAAGTCAAAAATTTCACCAAAACTTGTTTCAATTTTTCAATTAGATAATGAAGGAAATATTTTTAAACTTGAAGATTATAATGGATTGCCAACCGACGAAAATTATTTAAATGAACTAATGATTAAATCGAATGAAGAATTTACCGAACTCTTAAAATTAGAGAAAAATGGTTGATAATTACTTTTTTAAAAATAATTGTAAATGTTCTTCAACACGGACTAATTTTGGATTGATTGATAATATGCCAGCCAAAATATCAGAAAATATAATTGATGAATGGATTGCAGAAATAAAAAATCTAAACCAAAATGAAATACTTTTTTTTGCATTGGATAAATGTTTAGAAATATTAAACAACGAAGAACCTGAGAGTTTATGTGATGGTTTTCTATTTTATAATAACCTGTTAATTTTTGTAGAATTAAAAGATCGAACATATTCAGGTTGGTTAAGTTCTGGAAACAATCAATTAATAAATACTTATAAAATTTTTAAATTAATGTACAATAAAAATGATTTTATAGAATTAAGTTTTGTAATTGCTAATAAACAAAGACCATTTGCCACTTCAAACCATCAAAAAGAAATACAAAGATTTTTTGATGAAACAAATGGAGAGTTTTTAGAAATAAAAACTAAAATTAAATTATGAATAACAAATGAAATTTACACTACTGGGAATTTACATATTGATAAAAGCATATTGAACACGATCAATACTTTATAATAGCTCGTTAATCATAAAATTTGTTCATATTGATGGTTTAGTCATATTTTTACTATTATCTATATATAGAAAAATGTGATCATCGTTAATATCAATAGTCAAGATTTATAAGAATATCTATAGCGTAATTCAAATATACATTATATCAAAAAAAATGATAAAAATGCATCATTCCAAAATTAATATTTATAATAACCAAAGATGAAAACGTCTCTCTTCATATCCCTTCTCTTAATCTTAGGAAATTATACGTTGGCACAAAAATTCCAACGCTTAGAAATTCCAGTTGAAACAGACGGACGTGAATTATTAAACCCCTGGGCAGGCGGCTTAAATTCTCCGCAGTTTTCATTGGGAGATTTGAATGAAGATGGCAAAGCAGATATTTATATTTTTGATAGAAACAGTAATTTTCAAACCGCATTTGTTAATGAGGGCACAGCAGAAAATCCTATCTACCGCTATACCCCACAGTTGGAATCAATTTTCCCAAAAGCACTAAATTTTGCAATGCTTCGGGATTTTAATGGTGATGGAATAATGGATTTCTTTGCACATTCGGGAGATGATTTTACTTCAGGTTATAAAGTTTACCGGGGCAAATTTAAGGAAGGCGTTTTACAATTTGACAGGGTGAAATTTAATCATATAGAATTTGACCTACTAACATATACAGATGCCGAAACCGGGGAAGATCGTTTGATTTTCACTAATAAGGTTGACTTTCCGGCAATAGATGATATTGATGGCGACGGCGATTTAGATATTGTAACTAATCAGGGAGACAGCTATTTGTATTATTTTAAAAATGTAGCACTCGAACAAGGTTTTACCACCGATACGTTAATTTTTGAATTAGCAGAC
>CALHDG010000054.1 GCA_938023075.1 uncultured Chitinophagales bacterium | reverse complement strand
AAAAGTGCAACCAGCAAATCCTACAAAAACTTTTTTGTGATTTTAAAAGATTTGTATAAAATAAAACATGGGGTAACCAAAAAAAGCCTTTTGCAATTAGAAAACAAACTGAACAAATTAGACAAGATAACTACCAAAGATTGGTTAATCGAAAAGGTTGAAGAATTAAAATTAACGTTGTAAAACAATTTTATGATTGAGTTCACCATTCCGATTTTTTTAATAGTGGTAAATTTAGGTCTATCTTAATTTAAAAATTAACTTAACATCCAACCTAAACTTTTGATAAAAAAATTGTATACATTAAAAAAGTATTGCAAATCAATGGTCAATATATTTTTAAGAAAGCATTATATTGCTATATTTGTAGTGCTATATTAAATTTTAAAAGCCAGATAAATGAGAAGATTAATTTACCTTACTGCCATTTTAATGTGTACAATTGCTTTCAGCAATGCTGTAGCGAGTAATTATGTTGAATTGAATATTAATTGTCCTGTTGAAAAGGATATTTATATGTGTGAACCTGTAACCGTTCCTCCGCCAATGAAAATTGAGGATTTTAACGTTATACGGAATAATGAAGTTGCTTTTCAAGTAAAGGAAACACGTTCTCAATTTCGGAAATATACCGTAACTCAATACGACTATATTTTTACAGATGCTCAAGGCAATGAAGCCAATTGTACGCAAAAATACTATATTCCTGATTCATCAATAAATCCGCCCACTTTAAGTAAAACCATTAACCTCTGCCAAAACAATCCGTGGTCACTTATAGAAAAGCCGATTAAAGATGACTACAATTTTTATGCAGACTATAAAGGTTCTATGGGTAAGTTGGTTTCTACTTGCGAAAGTTCAGATATATGGTGCTTAGCGATCAACTTGGGCGTTAATACTACCAAAACCGGTACGTATAAATTTTGGGTAACCAATGTTTTAAAAGAAAAATATTCTTTAGGTAATCCGGGTTTTGTGTGTGAAAGTGAGCCGGTGCTCATCACTATGAAAGTTAATCCCAAGCCGTCAGCCGTTTTGAAAAAAGACCCCATTATTATGGAAATGGGTGAGTTTATGAATTTAATGGATATGGTAGAAGATAATAAAGGTGGTGTTTGGAAAGGCAGTGATATTTTTAGTTTTAAATCGGTAAGCGATGATCAGTATTTTTATTATTTTCCACGTAAAACAGGTTTACACAAATTGTATTATACTGTTGATAATGGAGCCTGCAAAAATACTTACACTATGGTTATTGAAGTTTTTAGTCCCCGTAAATCTGCAGATGCGTTAAATGTTGATGATTTTACGGTATTTCCAAATCCAACAAGTGGCAATGCTTTCGTTAATTTATCGAACTCGATTGATGTAGCACATACCATTTCGGTTTATGATGTTTTTGGCAAGCAACATATTCATCTTTCCGTTAATGATGTGAAAAATTCAATATTTGAGTTGGATGTTAACCATTTACCCAATGGGATTTATATGGTTGAAGTTCGCAATCCATTTAGTCACAGTTCAAAAAAGTTAATGATTGAATAAATCAGGAAGGCTGCAAAATAAATTTATCATCTAACTTTGCCATTTTCCGAAATACTTCCTTGAAAAGCCTCGCTTTAGTTCTACTAAGCCTGTGTTTTTCAACTCGTCTATCAAAAAAATGGTTTTGTTAGTGTTGGAAAATTTATTTTCTTCTCATTTCTAAGTAGTTAGTCTAGTTGATGCTGTCGGATTAATTGAAAAGTTTATCGAATTGGTTGATGTTATCTTTTTTTGGATTGTCCCTGTCTTTTTCTTTCTACGAAGAACCGAAGTTTCCAAATTAGCCCCGATTTCCAAGCCAACGACAGTAAAGCATGTTGGGTTGTTTAGTAGCTATGTGTTGTTTTTCGAATGGAAATATTCGTCATTCAAAATTGGGTGTTCGGTGTTCGATATTTTTTGGTTGACCATTTAATGAATAACGAATATCGATTAACGAATAATGAATGTTGAATTATTTTTATTGTATAAATAAATGATATTTATTATGCTGAAAGACACTTAGATAAAATTGTAGCGGTTATGCAATTTTGCAGCGCAGATTTTGAAGCATAGCAATTGTATTTGAGCGGAAAAACGGAACGGGTGTTATTATAAAGTCAAATAGTTTCGCTTCAAAAAAAATCAATGCAAACATGTCAACTACTTTTTTGTTTAGATAAACTTGTCGAAATTATTTAATTTTTTTCGGGAAGACTATTTTCTCATCAAAGTTGAATGACCCGCTCAATGTATATTTGCTCCAAAAAAGTTTCATCGTTCTAAATGATCAATAAGGTTCTTTGATAATCATGAAAATCATTAGTTAGTATTTCTATATTTTGAATATTGAAATTGTTGGCTGGCTTATCTAAAATAATAATATTGGCTATGTGGTAAATCTGCGGCTTAGGCTAACTGTTAACGTTTGATAGAAGCTCCATATACAACTCCTTTATATTACCAACCATTTGCTGTAAGCCAAATTTTGCTTGTACAAATTGTCGATTTTCATCCGCATCTCTATCTGTATTACTTAAGCTGTTTTTAACCTGTTGGAGTAAAGCATGGCTATATAAATCAATCTCGTTTGAAGGAACTACTAATACCCGGTCATTCATTAAGATGGTATCTCGTACCCCACCAACATCGGTAGTTACAATGGGTAAGCCGGCTGCTTGTGCTTCAATTAAGCTGATTGGTGTACCTTCGTTTAATGAACTTAAGGCTAACATATCAATACCGGCATAGGCAGTTTCAATATCTTTTATCCAAGAGGTGAAAGTAACTATAGCTTGTTCACTAGGTTGATTGGTAAAACTTAGATTTAAAGCATCGCAAAGCTGTTGCATATGTTCTTTTTCTTCTCCATCGCCAATTACAAAGGCTTTTACTTTATTTGGATAATGTTGTAGTACTTGGTGAAATGCTTTTAAAAATAAAGCATGATTTTTGATTGGAACCACCCTGCCAATAATACCGATCACCAAGTCATCTTCATTTAACTTCCATTGTTGCCGGAAATTTTTTCGCTTCAATTCAATGTTGGTATAAAATCGTTCTAATTCATAGCCATAATTGATCACCTTCATTTTTTCGGCGGGACACAAATTGAAATCCTCCACCATTTCACGTTTTTGCAATTGACTAATCGCAATAACTGCCGATGATTTTTTTGCCAACCATCGTTCTGTTTCTAAAAAGAACCGGGTTTTAGCTTTGCCAAAGTAAGAATGAAAAACGTGTCCATGAAAAGTATGTAACACTGCCGGTACCTTGGCATGAATAGCTGCTAAACGACCTAATGCTCCTGGTTTAGCGGCGTGCGTATGCACTACATCTGGTTTAACCTCATCAATTATTTTTTTTATTTGATGGTAGGCTTTATAATCTTTTTTTAAATCAATCCCCCGCTGCATATCTGGAATAAACACTGGTTTGATGTTGCTGCCATTTAACAAATAATCGGCACCGGCTTCGGAGGCTTCAATGCGTCCTGTTAAGAGCTGCACCTCAAAATCATCTTGCAGGTGTTTAACCGTATTAATTACTTGTGGAACAATACCGCCAATGTTTAAGCGGTTTAAAATATGAATGACCTTACGTTTCATTAAAGGTGCGCTAAGATACAGTTTTATGGTGAATTGATTTCCTAAAAAACCTTGTAAAATAGATATCGTAAAATAAGTTTATACAAAGAAATCTTTTTTGTGTAGAGGTCGCAATTTTTGCGACCTATAAAAACAAAGCACAGGTCGCAATTTTTGCGATCCTTCAAAGAAGAAATATTTTTTGCAAGCAAAAAATGGTCACAAAAATTGCGATCCCTAGGCCATAAAACCCAAAGGCATAGCACCCGGACTCGGCGACCAGAAATTACCAATATTCGGTAAAATATCCGTCAATTGTGTAGCCGATAAAGTAGAGGTGCCATTCTCTGCAAACCATAAAGCCAACTCGGCAAAATATTCATCGCACGAAGTAGAAGGGATTAAGACCCCATCGCCGGTATCGATAGGGCTGTTCAAATAAAGATCGGGATACTGCCCATAAATATCTTGTCCTTGTACGGCACCACCAAGCACCAAACAGTTGCCGCCCCAACCATGGTCGGTGCCGTTACCATTAGAAGTTAAGGTACGCCCAAATTCAGAAGTAGTGAATAATGTAACCTGCTGTTGCAAACCCAACTCGCCCAATGCCGACCAAAAGCTGGCGATGGCTGTATCAAATTGCTGCATTAAGGCACCGTGATTTACCAACACTTCATCATGATTATCGAAGCCTTCCATATTTACATAAAAGACTTGACGGTCCATACCTAAAGTACTCTGCGCCGCAATAGTTTTCGCCACCATTTGTAAACTTTGAGAGATATTATCTGCTCCAAAGCTGGTGCCAAACGCGCCTACCGAAGCAATCGCCGAATTAAATTCGAGCGCATGGGCTTTAGAATCAGTTACTATATCAGCATAACCCTGTTTTAATATATTTTGATAATTGATGTCTAATAAATTATCTAAGGTTTGGCGTTTCACCACATTAAAAAAGTCATTTTGGTTGTAGCCATTAATTAAAACACTGCCATTGCCTTCCGGTTGAATGGCATAAGCCGTTGAAGTATTGCCATTTTGAAAAACGTTGGTGCCGCTCAATGAAATGTTCATCGAAATATTAGCACTCGTATTGGCGGAACTTAACATTTCTGCCAATCTACCACCCCACCCTACATTAACACGCTCTTGCGGATACGAGGTTTGCCAATGCGTAAATTGATCAGAATGAGAACCTAAACCTAAGGGTAAATCGATCATGTTGTATACATCGCTTAATGTAGTTGGATGAACTAAAGCACCTACATTGGCAACGAAAGCCGCATTACCGGTGTCAAACAAATTTTTCACATTATTCAAAAACGGATGTAAACCATATTGCTTACCATCGCTGGTTATTGGCGTTATGGGCAATAATGAACTTTGCGGTAATGCCTGATTACTTCTAACGGAGGCATATTCATTGTACTCACTGCTTCCTCTTGGCACCAACATATTAAAACTGTCGTTTCCTCCACTAAAACTGAAACAGACCAAAGCCTTATACGGTATAGTGTTAGAGGCGGCAAAGGTGGGCATATTGGCAGCGGCGGCGGCATTCATCAAACCTAAATTGGTAATGCCCGACAAGAGGGAGGTAACTCCTAAACCGGCACAGCCTAAACTGCCTAAAAATTGTCGTCTGCTTTTACTTACGCTATTGTCGTGTCCCATTTTTAATGTTAAATTATCAGTTATTAATTGTTTGAATATTTATTTAGATCTATTTTTTTTGAAGCGAAACAGTGCAACTCGTATCAACGATAGTCCCGCTTTCCGCTCAAATGTTGCCGCTATGCACAAGGCAATCGCTTCAGGCAACATAACCGCTGCAATCGGGGCTAAACTTCAAAGCTCGCTCACTCGTGTAAAATTTTTCTCTTCATCAAAATCAACAATCATTATTCCTTAATCGAAAGTAGTTATTCATTAATATTATCATCCAAAAAATATAAAATATCAAACACCATTTTTTTTGAATGTTAAAGTTCTCAATTCTATACACAACACAAAGTCAACAATCAATTAGTAATTAATCAATAAATAATTTTATTTGGTAATCACATAATCCGGTGACGACATCACAAAATAAGTCGTTAAAATTACACCATAATATGGATCGATGCCGCCCCAATTGTTTTCAATTTGAGTCATCGCATTCGCAACAATATTTTTAGTAGCATTAGAAAGCTGCCCCTGGCAAAGGATAATATTTAATCGATCAATTAGCGCATGCCAACCTTGCGAACTTAATATATTCATTTCATCACTTAAATCAATACTAACGTCATCATCGGGGCTACTCACCAACCAAACCTCTTCTGTTGAGGCGGTGGCATTACACCATAAGGCTGACCATAATAAAGAATCATCTAACATATTCATATAAGCTAAACCCGTATTAGAATCAACAATTTTAAATTCGGGAGCTACCATATTGTTTTGGGCAATAATACCATTGGGTACATAATCTGGTTGAAAAAAATTAAACACCGTAGGCGAATGCATCACCGCTTGTTTTAAATAATCTCCACTTCGCCATAAATCAATATGCCAATACCTGCCAGAAATATTTTCGGTATCAAAAGCTTTTACAAATTGAGCTACCCGAATAATGGGTTCTTTTAATTTGCCGGCTTTAGGGTCTTCTAAAGAAGCACAATTTCTTGCTTCGGCATCTAATAAAATTGCCTTAATCACTGCTTTCATATCACCTCTTACGCCACTGCCATTATCATTAAAAGCTGCCGATACCCTACTGATATACTCAGGTGTTGGATTCGATCTTACCAAAAACTGAATTAATTTTTTACCAATAAACGGACCAACATTAGGATGATTAAACAAATGATCTATCGCATCGTTAATATCTTGCATGCCGGTTTGTCCATTGGGTATGGTGTAACCGTTTAACAAATTTTTGGGTCCTGGTTCATGATGATTATCATACATAGCCATCGGGTCGCACAATGAATATGAGAAGGGCCAATTGCCAAAATACAAGGGATAAGGCATTGGTTCATACCAACTTGATCCACTTAAACCGGTAAATACTTTGGCAAATTCTTTAACGTGATTATTGTTATAAGTGGGTATAGCTTCACCATTGAAACCGGTTTTGTAGCTCCCATCATTATTCAGTTCAAACAAACCAATGCTAAACAATTGCATAATTTCACGGGCATAATTTTCATCTGGTCTAATATTATTAACCACATCTGTTTTAGGGTTATTAAAGTGACTTAAATAAATACCCATTACCGGAGACATCGTAACGTCAAATAGAATATCGCGATAATTTCCAAAGGCATTTTGATAGAGTACATCATAATAACAAGCCAAACCTTCACCATGGTCTTGCAAAGAGCTGTTACCGGAAGTTACCAATATTTCGCTGAGGGCAAAAGTTATCCGCTGCCTCAATACATCATTTTTGGTTACCTGGTGTTGCCAAAAAGCCCGGTTAAAATTAAAAGAGCCGCGGTAGATTTCTTCATCGGCACCATGTATCGCTTGTAATTCGCTTTCCATGGTGTCAAAAATATCGTCTTCGGTTACTTCATAGCTATGTACCGGAAAGGTAAATTGCCAATCAATCCAATTGTTAAAACCGGTTTGCGCAAGGTATTCTATATCTTCAAAATTGTAACCCATAGTAGCCTGCCCTAAAAACCGCGATGCCGATTTTAGATCGAGTGTTACGCCACTGGCATTTACCGTATTTATTCCATTAGTATTGTTGCTGCTGCTGCTTGTACTTATAGTTACACCATTAAAATGACCGGCACCCACATAATCGGTATAAGGTTGAGCTTGGTTAGATAAATTTATAAAAAGCAGGGTAATCAATATGATAAATATATAATATAGTTTCATTGCTCTAATTCTTTTTTAAATAATGATTCATCCGGTTTAATTTGTATGGACTAGTTTTTGAGAAACACTTCCATAACTATTAGTAATGGTTAAAAAATAAAAGCCACGGGCAATAGCTTCTTGAATCATAATTTGTTGCCGATGTAGACCGGGCAGATAATTGATTTCATTAAAATAAACCGGGCGACCTAAAGCATCGGTTAATTGTATAGTATAGCGGTCTTGTAACGGGACCTCAATATCTAAGATTAACTCATCGGTTATTTTAGGACTAATGGTCCCTAAATTATAGTTAACAAAAGTAAAGTCGATGGTAAATACTAAAATGGTTTCAGCCGTACTTGAGGTACAATTGTCTCCATCGGTGTAGGTATATTCAATGGTGTGCAAACCGGGTCCGGAAAGTGAAGGATTAAAAGCATTAAAAATAATGCCGGGTCCGCTGAAAGTTCCTCCTGGCGGTGAGGCACTTAAATTAACAGGCGATAAGTTCGAAACTGTTGCCGGTAAACCAATAATTTCTGCTGCTGTTGCACATTGCTGCCCCAAATTGAAACGCACTTCTGAAAGTCCCGTGCAACTGCCGCCCCAATTATTAGCCGCGGTTATTAATACATACCGGGCGTTAACTCCTCCCAAATCCGGTCCTATTTCTCCAAAATAATTACTGGTGCCTGTAGCTTGAGCCAACTGAAAAGTTGCCGCATTGGTCCAATTGTTTCCATCGAGTGAATAATCTACATAAATATCTTTCATACCAAAACCCAACTGACCGCCAACATTATAATTCCAGAAATGGGTAGAGGTAATTGTATAATTAAAACCTAAATCATACAGTATCCAATGGCTATTCCCTCTTATCGTATTTGGGTTGGAGGAAGCAGTGCAGCTTAACCATACATCATCTTGCATAGTACTATGTGAATTTTGGTAGCAATTTTCCTGGGCATTTACATTCAATTGAACGATGGTGAAAAAAGTTAGTACTATGATCAATCTAACTAACATCATACCTTAATTTTTAAATATGAAGAACAACTTCTACAAGTAAAAGTAGTAAAATAAATTATCATGTGTCTATTGTTTAACTTTAGTTTTTTAAATTAAGAATGTCTTTTTATGCTTACATTTCACTTAGCTTAAAAATGTTTTAAAGTATTACAACGCAAATATGCTACTAAATTTTATGAGTAAAAACTACAATTTTTTGATCTTGTCGGAAACAAAAAGCGTGGTGTATAACCAATTATTTGTTTAATACATTGATTATCAATTTTTTATTGTTTGTTATTCAATTTGTTTGTCGAAATTGTTTCAGAAGTAGTAAGATTTTAGTCCATCAAATTGCAACAATGAGTTTACAAGTAATCAGGAAAATGTTGTTTTATGATGTCTAAGAGTTTGTTTTGAGTTAGCGGTTTGCTGGAATAATGGCGAACCACTTCATATTCGTTAGCTTTTGCCTTATCTCTTTCGGCGCTGGAGGTGCTTAACATACATACAATAATACCGGCTTTTTGTGCTTCGTCTAACAGTATGTATTCCTCTAAAAAATCCCAACCGGACATGCCTGGCATATTAATGTCCAAAAAAATGATTTCAGGTTTTGGAAACTTGCTATTCGTGGATTTGCATAAATAATCAAGTGCTTCTTTTGCTCCATAAGTAATAGTAACAGTTTCTGCTACGCCTGCTTTATTAATTATCCGGTTGCTAATAAAGTTATCTGCTTTGGAGTCATCTATCAACAAAATGTTACGTATTTTTTTTTTCATCTATCTTTATATTTTTATGAATAGTAACATAAAACCGGCTCCCTTTACCCAGTAAAGATTCTACCCATATTTTCCCATTATGAATTTCAACTATTTTTTTACAAAAGGCTAAGCCAATACCGTAACCTTCATACACATCAACCAAATGTAGCTTTGTAAACATCTGGAAAATTTCTTGATGTTTTTGAGGGCTAATACCAATACCATTATCAGCTACACAAAATTGCCAATAATTGGGCATTTCGATATGAGTGATTTCTATAATAGGTGTCATTTGTTCTTTCCGAAATTTAATAGCATTCGTAATCAGGTTTTGAAATAATTGTCTGATTTCTACTTCAAGGCAAGTAATACATGGTAAATGATTTATTTGTAAGCTTGCATTTACTTGGTTGATCAATTGGTGCAAATCCGTTTCAATTTCTAATATCAAATTATTAAGATCAACCATTTGGTAATTGCCCGATTTACCAATTTTGGAATAACTCAGCAATCCGTTAATCATCATGCTCATTCTATTTAAAGCCTCTCTTATAAAAATAAAATAGGTGTTGGAATTTTCGTTTGATGGGTCTTCATACTCCTCTTGAATTATGTCAACAAAACTATCAACGGTACGCAAGGGTTCTTTTAAATCGTGCGAGGCGATATAAGCAAAATGTTCTAATTGGATGTTTTTTTCTGCTAATTCATTCGATTTGGTTTTTATTTCGTTAACGTAGATGTCGTTTTCTTTAATTAACCAAAAGAATTGATTGAAAATACTTAATAATGCGATAAAATCATTAGTAAAGCTAATTAAATGTGTGTTAGACGATTTCACCTTAAGCAGAGGATCGAATACTATGAAGTGCCACTGCAAGTATATAAAAACTATAATCAACAAAAGCGTCCACAGCGCAAACTTCTTACCTAAATCAATACCGAAAAACATCAGAGGTAAACCAATCATACCAAATAAAAAATATTGGAAATGAAATGCAGCGCCAAGTACTATAGAAGGATAAATGATGCAAGGAAAGCAGATGATTAAATAGGCAACTCTGGAGGCGACGGTTTTTTTAAAATAATTGAGTATTGGTGGGATTAAGGTGGAAGCGACCAAAAGGGATATGACCAACTTAATGTTAAAATACCAATCGCTTAACTGCGTGTACACAAGCACAATAAGCCCAACACTTATGCCAGCAATTGACATTAAGTTACCCAGCCTTATTCTCTTTGCCAAGTCTAAATTAGTACTTTGTTCAACGCCTAAGTTTTGTAAACTTTTTAATAGTTTTTTCAAAGGTTACCTCTTTTACAAGCGAAAAGATACAACAATTATATTACTTAGGTTTTGACTAAAGTGAATAGTTGTTTTTTAAAATTATAAGGCTATTGCACCACATAATACCAAATTGACCATAAAATGTAACGCAAATTTCGTTTTATTGTTGGCGATATTTTCGTTAAAAATACTCGCCGTAGCCGCCGGCTATGCCTGCGTTTTTTGTCTCAATCTCACCAAAATAAATTCAAAATTTTAGTGTCACTTTTTATAATCAAATTGGTATAAGTTATATCAATATACTATTTACAAAATGTTCTATCTGTATTTGGAAATTAGTTTCTGGAGAGCGGGTTGAATGGTTTAAAGATTCCACTAAGTTTTTGAACATTGCCGGTTGTTCACTTAATTCAAATAGGTAATCAACCAATTGTTGTAAGTTGTTAAACAGTTTACCTTGTTGGTTGTTTTTAAGTAAGTAAGGAATATTTCCTCTGTCTAAAGCCAGCACAAACAAGCCCGCATAAAGTGCTTCTTTTATAGCCATACCATAAGTTTCCATTTTAGAAGTGGTGATAAATAAATTATGTTTCGGATACGATTTTAATAGATCCACTTCATGCAGGCTTCCTTTTGAGTGGATGATTTTTTGTAAGATGTTATGTTGCTGAATCATTTGTTGACATTGCTGAAGGTAGTTTTCATCCAATTGATGATCGCCATAAATGGAGATGCTTAAGTTTGAAGGTTGGATGGATGTATTCTTTAAAACGGTCAATAATTCCAAATAGCCTTTTCTATCAATCCAATTACCTACCATAATCGCTTGAATAGGAAAGTTGGGAAAGACTTTTACACGGCTAACATTTGCCGTTACCGGTGGCTCAATGATGATGATCTTATTTTTATTAATGCCCTTATTTAACAGGTTTTGAGCGGTAAACTGACTATTAGCAATTAGCAAATCAAATGGATGCAATAGCTCAAATTCTTTTAAAACAGTTGGGTCATCAAAATATTGTAGATGATGAATAATTATGGCTTTTTTGGCTGTTGATTGTTTTAGAAGGATTTGTTCTTTGGGTTGGTTTAAATATATGGTATCTGAAATAATCCAATCTGCTAAAAGGTGATTGTTGACTTGTATACAATTCCCCTTTCCTAAAAGTACTTCAACCAATTTTTTGTTGTAAATGTTTCCACCAGAAACAAAAGCGTCAAAAGCTGGGAAATGGAAAAATATTTTTTTCATGTTTTAAACGTAAACATAGTAAGTTTTGAGTTTAGAGTATACATCTCAACGCTTTGAATTTCCTTTATCCTTAGCATCTTTCTTTTTCAGTCTGCCACTTTCTACCAATGCCTGGTGTAACAAATATTCTATTTGTCCATTCAGGCTTCTGTATTCATCAGCCGCCCACTTTTCTAAAGCCTTGCTATCCTCAATATTTAAACGCAAGGCAAATTTCTTTTTGTCAGGCATTCAGGCTAGATTAATTTCTTTGACTTTTCGCAAGCAAGGCATACATATAACCCTGATCTCTGGCAATAGAAACAATAACAAAACCTCTACTGGCATAGTCATTCAACTGTTTCTCAAATGTTGATAATCTGGTGAAAAATCCTTTTTTAATAATCTTGTAATCTTTTAATGTTGTGTTCATAAGTTATCATTTTTTATTGATACAATGTACCGGTGTTAACAATGGGGCTGGCATCTTTATCAGAGCAAAGTACTACCATTAAATTACTAACCATCGCTGCTTTTTTATCTTCGTCTAACTCAATAATACCTTGTTCCTTTAGTTGATCTAAAGCCATTTCTACCATGCTCACAGCACCTTCAACAATTTTAAAACGCGCCGCTACAACGGCAGTTGCTTGTTGTCTTTTAAGCATTGCCTGTGCAATTTCATTAGAATAAGCTAAATGCGAAATTCTGGCTTCAATAATTTGAATACCTGCTCTTGATAATCGTTCGGTTAACTGTAGCTCTAACATTTCATTTACCTTACCACCACCGTCTCTAAGGGTAATATCTGCTTGATCATCATCAAAGTTATCATAAGGATATGCATTGGCTAAGGTTCGCATAGCCGCTTCGCTCTGTATGGTTACATAGTCCACATAATCATCTACCTCAAAACTGGCTTTTGCAGTATCTTCCACTTCCCAAACCACTACTACACTAATAATAATCGGATTACCTAAAGCATCATTTACCTTTACTTTTTCACCATTTAAATTTCGGGCGCGCAAACTCACCTTTTTCTTTTTGTAAAAAGGATTAACCCAATGAAAGCCATCTTTTTTTACGGTACCTACATATTTACCAAATAAAATCAATACCATCGATTCTTTTGGGTTTACAATAAAAAAACCTCCTAGCAAAAATACGAATAGTAAAAGAGCAGGAATGACAAAGGGAATTAATTTCATTAGCCCTAAAACAATTACCGCAACAAGTGTCATTAAGGCAACTATTGCCATTACATAACCATTTTGTGCTTTCGTTTGTTTTTCTTGAATTTGTGTCATTATTTAATTATCATTAATTTAGTAAATTGATATGATGTCATTTTGATGTCATATTAGTATCGTTATAACTCTTAAAATGATTTATTGGTTCCATTAATTGCTATAGAATTTTTAACCGTTCATTTGACAAGCACTACCTTCAGGGTAAATGTTTAGCTGTAGTTAGCTTTGTTTTGAAAAACATTTTTACTACGGTAAGTGATACCGCTAGCTCAAATAGATGGGAAGATTCACTTGTTATCAGCTTACTTAAAAATTTTGTTTTTGTAAAAATGTTCAAGTATTTATATCGCTTAAAAAAACTTGTCATCTAGACAGAAGAGAGCGATCTTACATTAATAATTGTTAAGCAATGAATGGAGGAACGATTTCTCAATTCATACGAAAGGACAGAAATTTTACTGGCAATTACAAACAAATACTAACTAGCAAAAGTGAAGTTACTTTATATTCCCTTGCAACAGAAAGGTTACACACTCATGTTATTTTAATTCCTACTTTGAGCTAGTAGATTTTATAACAAAAAACACGAATTTTATCTTTAAAAGTAATAATTGCTAAATCATTTGACACTTGATTTTTCTTCTCGTAAAATTTTCTCCATTTTACGACCTTTGGCTAATTCATCTACTAATTTATCTAAGTATCTGCATTGTTTATACACTTTAAATTTATCGTCAATGTCTTCAATTCTGTAGCCACAAATTACACCTTTAATCATGTGCGCATTAGGATGTATGGTGGCTCTTTGAAAAAAGGTTTCAAAATTTACTTTCTCTTCAATCAACGCTTGCAAGGTATCTCCATCAAAGCCGGTTAACCATTCTATTACTTGATGCAATTCATTTTTGGTTCTTCCTTTTTTCTCCAATTTACTCACATAATGCGGATAAATAGAAGCAAATGTCATTTTGGAAACTTGTTCATTTTTTTCTGCGTTAACTTTCATTTTTATTTGATTTTCATTTTTAACTAATAGCTGCAAACCTTCATTTTTTATAAGGAGGTGATATGTTTAGCAGCCATAAATATACATTGAAATAGTTAACTTTCAATTCACTCTAATTTCATTCCAAATATTTTCAGATTCTATATCCCCAAATGAAACAATCAATGCTTTTGTTTTGCGCTACTAAGTCAATATTGTTTTGCTCCAATACTTTGGCAGCCGCCAGACCTGAAGCTCCTGCCCCTGCTATAATTACTTTTCCTTGGTAGCAATAGGTTTTATCAAGAGCTGTTTGTTTTGGAAGTTCCTTGTGTGCTCTTGCAGCCCATTTATAACAACTAGATAAGCATAAGGTTAAAGAAGTAGTAACAAGTACTAGTAATATGTTGCGAAATTTCATAATCAAATTTTTATCATTTTATGTTATTCGCATATGTCATGAGCTTTCAGCAGATTTCATTTGACAAATGTCACAAAATTACTTCTTAGCTCTTATTCTACTCAGCGTTTCTCTGCTCACTCCAAGAAAAGAGGCAATATCTGTTAATGAAACTCTTTGTAATATTTCTGGAGTGTCTTTAATTAATACTTTATATCTTTCATGGCTATTCATGAATTGTAATTGGTAAAGTCTTTCTTCAAGAAATGTTGCATGTTCTTTCCAAAGGTTATTTAATAGGTTGCTTATCGACAAATCAGTTTGTGCTAGTTCTTTTATTTTTTCGATATTTAATTTTATCAGTTCTGAATCTTCCAATAATTCAATAGTCTCTTTAGAAGCATCTCCTTGAATTGTAGAAGTAGTACCTATAATTTCATTTTCTAATGAAAACCACACGCATACTTCTTTTGATTCTTTAGAGTAGTAAGATTTAACACTTCCTTTTACGATTAAGTAAATATAATGGTGTCTTTTTCCTTCAGAAATCAATTTAGTCCCCTTGGTGGATTTTAAATATGATGAATGTTTTACAATGTCATTCAGAGACCCTTCCTTTAAGATAGGGAAGTAGGATTTTAGTGTGTCTTGAAGTTCTGAATTACCCATATTTTTTGAATTGACTACAACGATTTGGCTAAACAACGTGCGGACTGCAAAGCCCAAAACTCAGCAAACCAACCGCCTTTAGCCAAAATTTTATTTTGCAATTTAATTTATTTCCGGCAAATTGTCGAAATAAAATTTTGGCGGTTGTGATGCTGTTAACTTGTATATCAAAAAATCTCTTTGCTAAATTTTGAACATTTATTTTTTCATCATTACTAAGCCTGTTTAATCATAAATATAAAAAAATGATATTAAACAAGGCATTTGTGAAAACTTACCGCATTACAAATGCTTACTTTGGTTTTTTTAAATGAAGATGCGGCGAGATTACAAATCTCGCCGAGAGTGTGAGTGTGTACACCAATATAGATATGATAAATACATTTGTTTAGAAAACCCTTATTTATCATCTGTTTGTCGCAAGGTATCCATAAACAATAATTTCCCTGCCATATATTTGCAGTTTAAGAAAGAGAAAAATTATTTAAAATATTATTTAACTTTTTAAATTAAAGTATGCAAAAAATTCTTTTACAATTATTCTTATTGATCACTTTTAGTGCCTCAGCCAATCATTTTTCTAGTCCTGTACCGGCAGCAATGGCTACAACAACCTCTGTAGCCAATGGAAATTGGACAAATGCAGGTATCTGGTC